>JAJYCH010000025.1 GCA_021778575.1 Planctomycetota bacterium | reverse complement strand
TCGAGCCCAGGCGAGCTCCACCATGAGTGCGTGGTGGGGCTCGCCTGGGCTCGACCCACCCTACGCGCCCGCGGGGCACCCATCAGAAAATCTGGGCACACCCGTTGGATGGAAAATGTTTGACTTTGCTTGAAACTTCCGCCACCTTTACGTTAGGATCACAAATTGTCCGGCCCGCCGCCTTGTTGTTAGACGACTTGATGAAATTCGGCCCTGCGCGAGATGACCCGCCCGTCATCCTTTCCGGACGTTGACGTTCGAAAGGGATGCCATACCCCAACCTCCTCAGCCTTCCCTCTCCCTGGAGGAGCTATCGATGCGTGTCACGCAAATCCTGTCCTGGCTTGTCGTTTCGGGCAGCTTGACCCTTCAGGCGACCGCCGCTGATTCTCCGGGCCAGGCGATCGGGACTCCGGCGAAGGTCGTGGTCGAGCCGAGCCGATCGACGCTCGTCGGCCATCGCGCGACCCGCCAGTTGATCGCCACCGCGACCGACACCGACGGGTCGGTCCGCGATCTGACCCGGGCTCTGACCTGGTCGAGCCTCGATCCCGCCGTGGCGACGGTCTCGGCCAAGGGGCAAGTTGTCCCGGTTGCCAACGGCAAGGCGACGATCGTGGCCCGAGGTGGGAGCGTCGATGTCTCGGCGACCGTCGAGGTCTCGGGGATGGAGAAGCCGCGTCCGGTCAGCTTCCGGAACGACGTTATCCCGTCGTTCAGCCAGGCCAGTTGCAACATGGGGGCCTGTCACGGGACGCCCACGGGCAAAGGGGGGTTCCGGCTCAGCCTTCGAGGCTACTTGCCCGACCAGGATTTCATGACCTTGACCCGCGAGGCCGGCGGTCGGCGGATCAACGTCATGGCCAGCGAGTCAAGCATCCTCCTCAAGAAGCCGCTCGGCGAGGTGGCTCATGAAGGCGGGTTGAAGCTGCTCCGGAACAGCAAGTCGTACGAATACCTTCGCGACTGGATGAAGGAAGGGGCGAAGGACGACCCCGGCGCTCCGGCCGCCGTCCGGCTCGAAATCCTGCCGGGTTCGCGGGTCTTCAACGCTCCGGCGAAGACCCAGCAGGCGGTCGTGATCGCCCATTATGCCGATGGCTCGTCGCGCGACGTCACGCCGATCTGCTACTACAACTCGTCCAATCCCGAGATTGCCGACGTCGAAGCTGACGGTTACATCACGTTCAAGAACCGGGGCGAGGTCGCGGTGATCGCGCACTATCTCGACCTGGTGGCGAATGTCCGGCTGACCTATCTGGTCGAGGTTCCCGGGTTCAAACTTGCGGAGGTCCCGAGCGACAACACGATCGACCGGACCGTCTTCGCCAAGTTGAACCGGATGCGGATCAGCCCGTCGGAACCATGCACCGACGCCGAGTTCATCCGCCGGGCGTCGCTCGACACCCTGGGGATCTTGCCCACGCCCGACGAGGTCAAGGCGTTCCTGGCTGACCCCAGCCCCGACCGTCGCGTCAAGCTCGCCGATAAACTCCTGGCTCGTCCTGAATTCGCCGATTTCTGGACCTTGAAGTTCGCCGACATCCTCCGGGCCAACGGCCGGTTGATCGAGACCAAAGGGACGCACGCGTTCAACCGCTGGATCAAGTCGAACCTCCAGCGGAACGTCCCGCTCGACCAGTTTGTTCGCGACTTGCTCACCGCCAACGGCTCGACCCTCCGCAATCCGGCGGCCAATTATTACCGGATCAGCCGCGACCCCGAGAACTCGACCGAGACCACCGCGCAGCTTTTCCTGGGCGTCCGGATTCAGTGCGCCAAGTGCCATAATCATCCGTTCGAGCGCTGGACGCAGGACGATTATTACGGGTTTGCCGCCTTCTTCTCGCGGATCAAGCGCAAGCCCGGGACGTTGCCCGAGGACGAGGTGATCTACGCCGGAAACGCCGGCGAGGTCCGCCAGCCCCGGACCGGCAAGACCATGAAGCCCAAGGCCCTGGGCGGACCGACCTACGACGACACCGGCTCGCCCGACCCGAACACCAGCGACCGCCGTCAGAAGCTGGCCGAATGGCTGACCGGGCCGCAGAACCCGTTCTTCGCCAAGAGCCTGGTCAACCGCGTCTGGTATCACCTGATGGGCCGAGGAATCGTCGAGCCGGTGGACGACTTCCGCGACTCGAACCCCGCCTCAAATGACGAACTGCTCGACGGTCTGACGGCCGACTTCGTCAAAGGCGGCTTTGATCTGAAGGCGCTGGTCCGGTCGATCCTGGTGAGCCGGACGTACCAGCTATCGAGCAAGGCCAACGAACTAAACGCGGCCGACACGCTCTACTTCTCGCACGCCGCGACCAAGCTCCTGCCGGCCGAGGTCTTGCTTGATGCCATCTCGGTCGTGACCGGGACGACCACGACCTTTGCCGGCCTGCCCAACGGGACCCGAGCCACGCAGATTCCCGACGGCAAGATGGAAAACCCGTTCCTGAAAACCTTCGGTCGACCGGCCCGCGAACTCGCCTGCGAATGCGAGCGAGAGAGCGATTCGAACCTCTCGCAAGCCCTCCAACTGATCGGCGGAGCGACGGTCAACGGCAAGCTTCGAGACGACAACGGCCGGATGGCCCGGCTGGCGAAGGAAAAGCTCTCCAACGAAGAAATCGCCCGCGAACTCTACCTGGTGGCGCTGGCGAGAGATCCCAACGCCTCAGAAACCGCCGCCGCCGTCAAGCACCTCGCCGGAGCGACCGACCGCCGCCAGGCTGTCGAGGATCTGGGTTGGGTTTTGATTAACTCGAAGGAGTTTTTGTTCCGGCATTGAGATCAGCCGAAACCATTCTGTAATAATCGGGAATCATTGCATGAACAATGAGATCGTGAAAATTTCGGTTGAAGATAAGTATTCCGTGGTGCAAATGGCATCCGAATCGTTATTCCCGCACCCTTTTACTTTTGGCAATTTTGGAACGGCCGTGGCCGATCTGGTCAAACAATGGGAATTCTTATGGGATTTTCGCGCAAATAACGGACGGATTTACAATGACATCAAGGATGCCTATGAGGAAGCCAATGGTTGGTACTCAAACCGCCAAGTCGTTCTTGCCCATCCTGAGAACTTCGACGAAATTAATTATTTGTTGGATTCAGAGACCACAAAAATTATCAAGATGCGGCCGAAGGTTTTGCCTATCCATGAGTTCAACCTGTCTGCCTTTGCCGATGGTGGAGGAAGCGAACTCGTCCATCTTACCGACTACGATTTGGATACCGTCGCTCCGCGATTCTTTGGTTCTGACTATCACAATACAATCGACTCTCTTGGATTTTCAAATAACATTGAAGAGAGCGAGCAATTTGAAGAACAGTTATTTGAGGAGCTTGGTTACAACGAGCCAGAAGAATTTGATTTCGGTGACGAAACGAGTGATGAATTTCACAATCTGATCCAGAAAGAGCGATCTCGATCGTTGAATCGATTCTTGAGATCCATTGGTTCAAATTCTTTGTTGACCGAACTTGCGATCGTGTTGGAACACGAGCGTGTCAAAGTGATCCCATACCACTCTTACTCGCTCCACAACACTCCGATACCCCGCGATCGCATGGTACTGCTTCGCCCTGGGAGAAAATCCTCTCGATATTGGCGACGCTTCAAAAGAGATATCCTCGCGCTCGAGGCGCTTCTGAACGAAAGAAATCCTAAAGAACGGGATCTTGAAATGTTACTGCGTAGGAACCCTCTGTTCCTCAGAGGATTGAATTATAGGAAGGTTTACCCCCAAGTTATACTGCCCCTCGACGCTAACAACAGCCTCCGCCCTGATGTCATCGCGGAACCTGTTGATTCAGATTGGTGTCACATCATCGATTACAAATTGCCCTCACAGAAAGTATTAGTCGGCCGGGAAAATCGCTTGAGCTTGGCCTCAGGCATTATTGAAGTGGCTTCGCAATTGAGAGAGTACTCTGCTTATTTTGACGATAGGACTATCGCCAAACATGTTGAAGAAAAATACGGCTTCAAATGTTACAAGCCAAAGCTAGTAGCTATTGTTGGACGTGATCCCCAAGATTTCGATCCAGAGCAAATTCGGCGTGCGATGACTGCCTTCCCTGACTTGGAAATAGTCACTTATGACCGGCTTTTGAAAGCTGCTAAGAGGTATCTACTCTTGTAGCCGAGCCTCGGCTTTTCGAGTCACCCCTGGCGATCACCCAGCCTGCTACGGCCGAGATCCGCCGCTGGGTCTCGATCAGCCTACGCGGTTGGCCAATACCTGACCTCGGCCTCTCACACGCCTGATCGTGGGCCGTAAGGTCCGTTGCGTCGAATCACCTTTGGCGATACTCTGGGACCATGAACACCGTCACCGAAATCGAGGACGCGATCGGCAAACTCCCCGACGAGGATCTGGTCGCGCTTCGTGCCTGGTTCGCGGAATTCGACGCGGCGGTCTGGGACCGCCAGTTCGAGCGAGACGTCGCCGAAGGCCGCCTGGATGCTCTGGCGGAAGAGGCCCTGGCGGATTGGCGCGAGGGTCGGTGCAGCGACCTGTGAACCATCGCGCGACGCCGAGATTTTGGCAGCGCTATCACTCGCTGCCGGTCGAGGTCCAGAATCTGGCCGACTCCTGCTATGCCCTGCTCCGTCAGGATTCTCGGCATCCCTCTCTCCACCTCAAAAAAGTGGGACGCTTCTGGTCGGTTCGGGTGGGTCTCCATTATCGTGCGTTGGCAGTCGAGGATGACCCTGACCTGGTCTGGTTCTGGATCGGGACGCATGCCGAGTACGACAAGTTACTCGGCATCGTGTGAACGCTTGACCTCATGCTACTCTGCGCCTCACGCCACCTCCGCCCCCGGCTTGCCGGCCTCGACCACGAACGAGCCTTTGTTCACGGCCGGGGCTCCGGGCTTGGTGACTTCCTCGACCACGATGTAGTCGCTTTTCCAGGTCTTGGGCGTCACCGTGCAGCGGACGTAGCCTCTCTGGTTGTTGTAGAACTTGAGGCCGGCGTTCTCGGTCTTCAGGGCTTCGAGGCGCTGGGCTGAGTCGGTCGTGCCGTTGCCTCCGCTCGAGATCGAAGTTCCGACGAACTCGGTGGCGATCACCGGGGTTTCTGGCTTCCGGTCGTCAACCCGGAGGTTGTTCACCCAGTTCGAATGGATGTCGCCGGTCAAGACGACCGGGTTGGGCACCCTTCGTTCGGCGAGGAACTCCACCAGCTTCATCCGCTCGTGGGCGTAGCCGGGCCACTGGTCCATCGAGTAACGGTCGTCGTCGCCCGGCGAGAGGTCGACCATTCCCATCATCACCTGCTGGGCCAGGACGTTCCAGGTCCCGGTCGATTCCAGGAGGGCGGCCTTGAGCCAGCCTTCCTGTTCGGCTCCGAGCATCGTGTTCCTGGGGTCGAGCGCGTTCTCGTTGAGATCAGACCGCTTGTCGTCGTTGGGCTGGTCGGTCCGGTACTGGCGGGTGTCGAGGATCAGCAGTTCGGCCAGCCGGCCGTAGCGGGCCTTGCGATAGAGCTGCATGTTCGGTCCTCGGGGGATCGAGCTGGCCCGGAGCGGCATCATCTCGTAGTACGCCTGATAACCGTTGGCCCGGCGGGCGAGCAGGTCGTCCGAACTGACGCCGGTTTCCTCGGAGATGTTGTTGGCGTAGTTGTTGTCGACTTCGTGGTCGTCCCAGGTCACGAACCAGGGGCATCGCAGGTGAGCGGCCTGAAGGAGCGGGTCGGATCGATACTGGGCGTGGCGAATCCGGTAGTCGTCGAGGCTGGCGATCTCGTTGCCGAGATGCTTGCGGACCCGGTTGTCGCGACCGCCGTACTCGTAGATGTAGTCGCCAAGGTGGAAGATCAGGTCGAGTTCGTCCTTCGCCATGTGTTCGTAGGCGGTGAACAACCCTTGTTCATAATTCTGGCACGACGCGAAGGCGAACCGGAGCAGTTCGGGCCGGCTCGACGGATCGGGCACGGTCCGGGTCCGGCCGACCGGGCTCTGGGCGTCTCCCGAGCGGAATCGATACCAGTACCAGCGATCAGGTTCGAGCCCCTCGACCTCGACATGAACCGAGTGGCCGAGTTGCGGCGTGGCGACCGTGGTGCCCCGGCGAACGACATGCTTCATGGCGTCGTCGGAAGCGATCTCCCAGGCGACCTCGACGACTTCGGGAGCCAATCCGCCGCCGGGCTCCAGCGGCTTCGGCGCGAGCCGGGTCCAGATGACCACGCCCGAGCTGGTGGGGTCGCCCGACGCGACGCCGAGCGTGAACGGATCGCTCGCGAACGAGAACCGTCGACCGGCGGCAGCCAGGGACCGACCGGCGACCCATGGGAGTGTTGCCAGGGCTGCTGCGCTGGCCAGGAACAATCGTCGGCTCATCTCGTTCCGGGAGCCGGCGGATTCGCGAAGGGGGTTGATGTCGGACACGGCTCGGGTCTCTCGGAGGCTGGGTGGGATTGTACAACGGGAAGACTCGCCATTTTACGGGCTTCGAACCCGCTTGCGAGCAGTTCCGAACCGGTTTCATCAGAACTTCGCGGAATCATCGCTGGCTCAGTGGTCGAGGCGATTGTCCGGTCCCGATTTCGGAGGCGTCAACCTTCCGAGACAGTGGGATCGCTTGCCTTTGTCCAATTCGCGCATCTTTTCCTCGGTCAGATATACTAGAGTGGCAATGATTGACTGATCCGGGTCCGTTCGTTGATCTCGCACCTTGAGGCGTCTTGATGTCCGCCGTTCTCGATCTTCGCGAAGTCACCAAGGACTACCCGGCCGGGGCTTTTGGCTTCCGGCGGCTTCGGGCTGTTGACCGGGCCAGCTTGATCGTGGGCGATGGGGAGTCGGTCGGCCTGGCGGGGCCGAATCGGGCGGGGAAGACGACCTTGCTGAAGATGGCTCTGTCGCTCTGTCGGCCGACCTCGGGACAGGTTACCCGGCTCGGTCGGCCGGGCTGGGATCGATCGACCCTGGCGGGCGTGGGTTATGTCCATGAAGGGCCGGCGTTTCCGGCGTATCTGACGGCCTCGGCGCTGCTTGATGAGTATGCCGTGATGGCGGGGGTCGCGAAGGCCGATCGACGGTCGAGGATTCCGGCGTTGATCGAGCGAGTCGGGTTGAAAGATCGCCAGAAAGAACCGATCGCCCGGTTCAGCAAGGGGATGCTCCAGCGGCTCGGACTGGCTCAGGCTCTGGTGAATCATCCCCGGTTGCTGGTGCTTGACGAGCCGAACGAGGGGCTCGACCTTCCCGGTCGCGACCTGGTGGTCGAGCTGGTCAAGGAACATCGCGAACGAGGTGGTTCGGTCCTGATCGTCTCGCACCTCTTGACCGACCTTGACCGCCTTTGCGACCGGGTGACGGTGATCGTGGCGGGGCAGGTTTCGTTCGATGGCCCGGTGGCCGAGCTGGCGGGTCAGCCGGGGGGGCTGGAAGCTTCGCTCCGGGCGCTTTATCGTCGACAGGGAGAGCGGTCTTGAACCTCACGGAAGCACCACCGATGGTCCCGGAAACTGCGACGGCTGCCGAACCGATCGTTCCCTCGAAGCGACGAGCCTCCGGCCTGGGCCTGGTGTTCGGGGCGATTCGGGCTCTGGTCGTCGACACGTTTCGCCAGGCGGTGGCCAGCCGTTTGATGATCCTGGCCGTGGGGCTGGCGGGTCTGGGAGTGCTTGCCTGTCTGAGCATCAAGATCGACGGGCCGATGTCGGTCAAGGTTCCTGACGAGATCGAGCTGGTCAATCGCGACAAGAAGCCGCTGACAAGCGCCGGCGCGGTTCTGGGGCGGATGACCCTGGGCTTCGGCCTGGTCAAGGTGCCGATCTTCCGCGACGTGAAGTCGGAGGTCGGTTTTCTCGAAGCCGTGATTGCCCGATGGGCGGCCGGCGTCGCGGGGACGCTGCTTTTGCTGGCCTCGACGGCGGGGTTTCTGCCGGAGTTCCTCAAGCCGGGCGCGGCCTCGATCCTGCTGGCAAAGCCAATCCCGCGCTGGACCTTGTTGACCGGCAAGGTGACGGGTGTTCTGGTGTTCGTGACCCTGTTGACCGGGGCCTTCATCGTCGGGAACTGGGTGGCCCTGGGGATCAAGACAACGGTCTGGGCACCCGGTTATCTGCTAGCCTGGCCGCTTCTGGTGGTCCAGTTCGCCGGGCTTTACCTGACCTCGGTGGTGGCGGCCACCTGTACCCGGAATACGACCGTCAGCCTGTTCACGGCGCTGGCTTGCTGGGTGATCTGTCTGGCCGTGAATCACGGGAAGGACACGCTCGACGTCGTCGACGGTTCGCCCGAGCATCCTCAGGTGACCCGGGTGGCGATCCAGGCGGCTTACTGGGTCTTGCCCAAGCCGCTCGACTTCTCGAAGCTGCTCGATCAGGCGGTCCGGGCTTCCGAGCACTTCGCCGAGGCCGCCGATCCCGACGAAGAGGTGACGGGAGGTCGGGTCGGATTCGGGCTGTCGATCGCGTCGTCTCTGGCGTTCGCGGTGGCGATGCTGGGCATCGCCGCCCGGCAGCTTTCCACGACCGACTACTGACGACGCGATCAATTCGTGCTGGAGGGATTCGAGGTCCGGAGAATCGCGGGATCGGCGGGGTTCACCGCGGCCTTGGGAGCCTCGGGCTTGACGACCCGGGTGGCCAGGGCGGTGGGGTCGCCCTTTCCCGCCAGCGCGGCGATCGTGGCCTCGAGCCCCTTGGTGGCGACGGTCGATGCCGGCTTGGCGGCAAGTGCCTTGACGTAAAGTTTCTTGGAGTCCTCGAACTTCCCTTGAATCGCCAGGGCCAGGGCCAGATTGGCCTGAGCGTCGGAGGCGTCGCAACCTCCCTTGGCGAACTCCGCGAGCGCCCCCTGGGTGTCGCCGCGTTGCGCCAGGACGAGCGCCAGGTTGTTGTGGCTGCGCTGGTGGAGCGGATCGATCGCCAGGGCGGCTTTCAGGCTGGCTTCGGACTCGTTGAGCAGTTTTCGCTGATAGAGGCTATAGCCGCGGTCGCACAAGATTTCGGGATTCTTGGGTTCGAGCTTCAGGGCCTGCGCGAAGTGGCGGTCGGCTTCCTTGGCGTTGGCCTTGCGGTCTTCGAGGATCGCCAGGCGGAGTTCGGCATCGGGGCGTCGTGGATCTTTCTTGAGGGCCGAGAGATAGGCGGCCCGGGCTTCCTCGGGCTTACCTTCTTCCTCGAACGAGCGACCGAGGGCGATCTGCACATCGGCCGACTGTACACTGGTGACCTTGGGCTCGGGTCCCGAGGAGAGAATCGAGCCGGTGGATTGATCTTTCTTGGGTTCCGACTTGCCCATGCCGGCGCAGCCTGTGAGCCCGAGGGCCAGAGAAGTTACCACGCAGACCGTATGGATTCGACGACGAGAGGACATTTTCGGTTCGCTCCGTGACTCCGGACCCAACGGGTTCCAGCAGGCCAGTGGGGGAAGGTTCGATGATCGATATCGCGAGCGGATTTCGAGTGAGCCTGGTGCCGCGATCTCATTGGGCGTATATCGCCCACCTCACAAGACAGACAAACACCGGTAAGACCGACCGCTCAAAATTCGTTGGTAAGGGATGGGTGGGCTCGGCCCACCACCCCCACAAAATTCGCCGTGGTCCTCGACTTACTGGGCTCTCACGAAAACCGCTCAGGATCGGGGGGGACGGGTTCGTCGGAACTCCCGTCGCACTGGCCATGCTCAAGCTCAAATAACGATCAGGGGACATAGCCTCCGCCGCTGCCACCGCTACTTCCACCCGTCACGCCGCTGGGGCTGTTCACGCCGTTACTGAGGAGCGGGATCGGCGGGCCGTAACCCTGGGTCCGCTGGAGCCCGTTGCCGGCAATGATCTGGGCGTCGGTGCCGGTCATGCCGTTGGGAATGGGCACGCCGACGAGCACGCGATCCGAGGTGAATGGAGTGGGGCTCTGGGCCAACCGCGCCAGGACCGCGTAGCGCCGGGCCTCGGCGAGCTTGGGATTGCTGGTGGTCCGCTCGATGATGAGCGGGTACGGGCTCGATGCGAGCTGGGCCGAGTACTTGACGAGCTGGTCGAGGCCGCGCGGGCTCAGCTCGGAAGTCCCCTCAACGAAGTCATAGTTAAAGAGCACCAGGCGAGCCGCCGCTCCGTTGGCGGCCATGATCTTGCCGTGCTCGTAGACCGAGGCTCCGAGCGGCCGGGGCTGGAATTCTTCGGGATAGCCGTAGAATTTCCCCTGGACCCGCCGCCAGTGCCAGGACGCGAGCTTCTTGCGGAGAAAGCCCGGCCGATCGAGCCGCTCGAGAGCGACCGGGTCCAGTGGGGGTTGCGACCAGACCGGCCCGGCGCCCTGGGGAGGGACCATGATGACCGGGGGAGCCGGTCGGGCGATGTACCCGACTTCGGGGTTGGCCGCGACGGGCGAGGTCGCCGGGTCGGCCGACGGCGGGAACACGGGCGGAAGCCCTTGCGCCGAAGCCGTGGCCGCCGGGACCAGCCCGAGGATGAAACCGGCGACCTGGTGGCGCCGGCGACGGAACTGCGTCATCGTCCCTTCTCCTCACCGTGACTTGCCCCGAACCGGACAGGGCTTGATATGAACGAAAACAAAGGAATATCGGACTATTAAAGGTTGGTTCGACCCATCCCGCCAACCAATCGCCGGATGGGTACGACCCCCCTTCCTCGGTGAGCGATCGTTACTTCGAGTAGCCCGAAGGCCCGATCAGATACTTCTTCTCGACGATCTGACGGCGGATCAGGTGGAACGGGTCGTCGTAGGTGGTGGTCGATCGCTTATCCATGCTGGTCCGGCTCTCGATCCGGTTGAGGAAGAAGAGTTCCAGATCGTTGGGCTCGTTGACCTCGTCGCCGGGACCGGCGGGCACCTGGCCGGGAGCCATCGCCTCGACGATATACGGCGTCACGGTGACGACCAGTTCTTTCTCGACCCGCTGGCTCGACGTGTTGCTGAAGAAGGCTCCGATGTAGGGCAGGTCGCCCAGACCCGGAATCCGCTGGGTCTGACCGTCGAGGGTGAGCTGCAAGAGCCCCGCGATGGCCAGGGTCTCCCCTTGCTTCAACTCGACCGTCGTGTAGGCGCTGCGGGTGTTCAGCCCCGGAACCGGCGAACCGCCGGGGACCAGGGTCGTGCCGACCGAGAAATCCACCGAGCTGACTTCGGGATTGACCGAGAGCCTGACCGTGTCGTTGTCGAGGATGATCGGCAAGAAGGAGAGCTGGACGCCGAACTTCTTGAACTGGGTGCTCGAAGTTCCGCCACCGGCGATCGCACCGGCCCCCACCCCCGAGAACGACGGGACCGGGAACTCGCCCCCCGCCAGGAACGCTGCCTGGTAGCCGTTGAGAGCCACCAGATTCGGCTCGGCGAGAATCTTGATGATGTTGTTCTTCCGCAAGGCGGTCAGGATCGTCGAAAATTGACCGTTGGAGAACGACCCGAAGAAGGTCGCCTGCGAACCCAGGCCCAGCCCCTGTATCGTGGAGGCCGCCCCGGTCCCGATCAGTCCGGTATAGCCGTTACCGGCGATCTGCGAGCCGAACACGCTCTTGAACTGCGGGATCGAAGCGAGGAAGTCCGCACCAACCTGACGCAATGCCGTCCGATTCATCTCGGCCACGCGGACTTTCAGAAGCACCTGCTGTGAGGTCGGAACCCGGATCAGGTTGATGACCTGAAGCGAGTTGGTCGCGATCTGGTTGGTCGCGATGGCTCCAGCCCCCTGGAGGCCCATCCCCATCCCGGTCCCCTGGCCGAACGTGGTCTGGGTGTTCGGGTTCTGCTGCTGTTGCATCATAAGTTGCTGCTGATTCGACGTGTTATCGCCGCGAGGGCTCGGGGGCACCGAATTGGGGTCGGCCAGTTGCATGGTATTCCGGGCGTCGCCCACCTGACCGACCAGATTGATCTGCTGGATCGTCCGGATGTAGGTGTCGATGGTGGAAATGATCCGCGAGACCGTGGCGGCGTCGCGAGCCTGGCCTTCGACAATCAACCGTGTCCGGATTTGCGCCAGCTTCAACTGGGCGTCCGGGAACATCTGCTTGAGCTGGGCTCGAAGTGTGTCGAGATCGGCGGTCACCGTGATCTCGTAGTCATAGGTCTTGCCCGACCCGGTGGTGATCGACAGGTCGGTCACGCCGAGGCGCTTGCCAAGCAGGCGAAGTTGTTTGGGGCCGACCTGGTAAAAGTCGGCGACCGTCGGATCACCAACGGCCACGAACGGAGCCGGCTGCCCGAGGACCGCCAGGTCCTCCTTCAGAGCAAGGAATCGCCCTTGACCGATTTTCAGTTCGATCACGCCGGTCGGTTGTCCCAACCCATCGACGAACGAGTTGGCCTCGGAACGCTCCGGTACCGGTGGGACCGGCGGCAAAAGCGGCGCGAAACCCCCAAGAGCTGGCGATAATCCCGGCGCCGTCTGCGACGGAGGGAGGGGAGACGGTGCGGGTGTTCCCGGCATGCTCTGCCCGGATGCCACCTGACCAGTCACTCCCAGTACGACGATATGGGCGAGCGGGAGGAGCCAACCTCGGGGTGGCCCACCAAAACGCGGGAAAGATCCCATAAGCCTGATCCCGGAGACTGGGTAATATGCAATCGATACAGTAGCCACAGCTATAACTATCGGCCGAATCGATTCAGTCCTTAAAGCCAAATGCCTCGGTCGACCTTGACACCTTGCTTAACAAAGGCCGAATCGAACCGATTTCGCTGGACGGACCGCAGTCCGATCCGTCCTAATGAGAGCCGTTCGAGTCCACCGGATTTCTCGTTCCCAACGCTCCAGGATCAAGGAAACGTATGGCCACGATCGGAGTCCTCGTCCCCGTCTCGCCGGGACACCTGAACCCGATGAACTCGCTAGGACGCGAACTCGCGGCGCGAGGTCATCGGGTGGTCGTCGCCACCGTGCTCGATACCCAGGACGCCGTGCTCGCCTCGGGCCTGGAAGCCGTCATCCTCGGGGCCGAGCCGTTCCCGCTCGGCAGCATGCCCGAGATGCACGCCAAGCTCGGGCGACTGCAAGGCTGGGCCGCGCTCAGGTACACGCTCGAAGTCATGGGCCGATTTGCCCAGATTCTCCTCGACGAGACCCCCGACGCCTTCCGGGCTCTGGGAGTCGACTTCCTTCTGGTCGACCAGGCCGCGCCCGGTGGTCCGGCGGTCGCCGAATTTCTCGATATCCCTTACGTGACCGTGGCCAACGCCCTGATGTTCAACATCGAGTTCGCCATTCCCCCCGCCACGACCCCCTGGCAACCGGCCCGGTCGGTCTGGACTCGCGCCCGGAACGTCCTGGCGTTCCTGGCGATGCGACAGGCTCTCGGCCCGTTGATCAAGATCGTCGTCGATCACCGGAAAGCATGGGGCCTCCCACTCAAGCCCGACCCCGCCAACTGGTTCTCCCCCTTCGCCGAGGTCAGCCAGTCCCCTCCCGAGTTCGAGTTCCCCCGGGCGAAGCTCCCGCCGCACTTCCACTTCACCGGGCCGTTTCAGGACCCCAGGGCCCGAGCGCCCGTGCCGTTTCCGTTCGAGGCCCTCGACGGCCGACCGCTGGTCTACGCCTCGATGGGCACCTTGCAAAACCGGATGCTCTGGGTCTTCCGGGCGATCGCCGAGGCTTGCGACGGCCTGGACGTCCAGCTCGTGATCTCGCTCGGTGGCTCGGCCGACCCGGAAGTCCTCGGCAAGCTCCCCGGCGACCCGCTGGTCGTCCGGGCCGCGCCTCAGCTCGAACTGCTCGATCGGGCCGCGCTGACGATCACTCACGCCGGGATGAACACGGCCATGGAGTCACTCGCCCGGGGAGTGCCGATGGTCGCCATCCCGATCACCAACGACCAGCCCGGAGTCGCCGCCCGGATCGAGTGGACCGGGACCGGCCTGGTCATCCCGCCCAAACGCCTGACAGCGGCAAAGCTACGAAAAGCAATCACTCGAGTCCTGGCCGAACCCACATTCAAGGCCAACGCAATCCTACTAAAGGAAGCCATCGCCCGATCGGGAGGAATCCGCCAGGCCGCCGACGTGGTCGAGAAAGTGCTCGAAACCCGCCGGCCGGTCCTGGCCGAGGGGTTCAAGGCTTCCACGGCAGAACCTTCAGGTCGCCCAGGTCCTTGACCTCACCCGGAGTGATGGTCACGTCCTTGAACAGGTCGCCAATGATGATCTCACGGAATATGAGGGCCGTTGCCGCGTATTTCAGTCCGGGGACAAGCCCTTCGATCCGGAACCGGCCCTCCTTGTCGGCGGCGACTCCGCCGCCGATCGTGCCTTGGGGGAAGATCCCGATCTCTTCGAGCTTCGTTGGTGGCGTGTTGCTCCCGGCGGAGAGGGCCAGCGGTCGCGACTGGTCGGCCCGGTCGTCGATGATCCGACCGACCACCGTCCCCCAGGGCTGGAGCTTGATCGTCAGCGGGCCAGCTTCGTCCCCCTTGAGCCAGACCGAGCCGACCAGCTTCCGCCCCTGGTGGAACACGGTCACCCGCCGAGGACGTGAGGGGTCGAGGCCGACAACCTCGACGATCGAACCCGCCACTTCGGCCGGGTGATTCTGCCCCATGGCTATGGTTCCTTCGGCCGTCAAGCCATTGATCGGCTGGCCTTCGGGGTCGATCACGTGGATCTTCAACGATCGGCCGGGGTCGACCTGAAGGTCAAGGTTCACCGATTCGGCCTTGGGGTCGAGGTTGACCTCGGCCAGGACGTGGTAGATTCCCGCACGAATGTTCCGGCCCCGGATCGGAATCTCGTTCCTCGCAAGATCGTAACCGGGAATGGTCGGAGCCCCGACGCTGGAGCGGTAATTCAATTGATCGGCGCGGAAAGTCAGCAGTCCATGACCCGGCAGCGTGAAGGCTTGGAAGCGACCCTCGGCGTCGGTCCGAAAGGTGATCGTAACGTGCCGGAGATCGGTAAAATTCGCGGTAAACGGGTTATCGGCGAAGACGAAGATATCGAACCGACCTGGAACCGGTTTGCCCGTCCCCTTCTCGGTCACTCGCCCACGGACAACCACGGCGCGTCTCAGGGTGAAATCGAAATGGATCGGTCCCGGGTTGGGCTGGTCCGGCGTCTTGAAACTGGCATTCGCATAGGGCGTGAGCGGGTCCCAGATCCCGTAGATTTCGAGGGTATAGGAATCCGCGCGAGGCATTCCTTTGAGGCGATATCGTCCTTCGGCGTCTGTGACGTCCAGAACATTGTTATCAATCCGGAATGGCAGATTTTTCTCGACGACGCCGGCCTGAACCATCAATCCGGCGATCGGTTGGCCTGACTCCTCGTCGCGGATCACACCATCGATCGATCGGGTCGGCCCGGCGACGAGGTCGGCGTTTCTGGCGTGGTAAATCGTCGTCAGAACGGGTGGGGTTTGAACCCCGTTGTTCGGCTGCGGGTAGATATTTCGGATCTCGGGACCATCGTATGTCAGGACGTTGAAATCGGTCGTGGCGATGGTCGGGCCGGAAGCGATCAGGTTGACGATCCGATCACCGCCGAGGCCGGTCAGTCGGAATCGGCCATCAGCTCCAGTTCTCGTCTCGATCGGCGAATGCTTGGGTCCGGGGATGCGGTGGATTTTGCCATCAGGACCGATCGAACCGGCAAGCGGCCAGAGGAACCCCAGGTGGAGGAAATCGCGTAAAGGATTCCGGTCCTCTCGCACTTTCGGCTTCGCTGCCCAGTTCGTGAAACTTGACCCGTCGGCAACCCAGACGGCTTTGACTTTGACTTGAGCATCGGCGACGGGTCTGCCTTGGTCGTCGAGAATTCGCCCCTCGATCGGCGGCCCGTCGGGGACGAGCCGGAGCGTGATCTCACCCGATGGTCCGGGCTCAAACGCTTTCTTGACCCATCCGATCCCGAATCCGGGGGCCAGGGCCATGACGCAAGGGTAATTTGGGTCGCTTGTTGGGAGAACGGAACTGGCTGTTGGGATGAGAATCAGGAACCGACCATCCGGCCCGCTGGTCGTCTCGATTGTTCGATTTCTCACCGAAGCCCGGACCGTTGCTCCGGCGACTGGTTTCCCATTGGGATCGACGACGATCCCTCGGACCTCGACCGGCTCGCTGGGTTTGGGCTTCTCGGGGACGACCGCCTCGTTCTGGCTTTTCGGTTTTGGGGTCGGTTTGGGTTCGTCTGGGGATTTTCCCGATCCGGCGGCAAGGAACCCGGCCGAACCGATCAGAAGGACCGCCAGGGCGGCGGTTGTCGCTAATTTAAGCTTGGTCATCAGCATCCCTTGCAACAAGGTG
>JAJYCH010000692.1 GCA_021778575.1 Planctomycetota bacterium | reverse complement strand
GCGCGGAGTAGCGCAATGGCAGTCTCGAGGCAGAGAATCTCGCACTACTTGATCGCGATCGGCATTGTCGTGCTGGCGACTTTGATCCGTCTCGCGCTCGATCCATTGCTGGGTGAGCGTGGTCCATTCCTGACCTACTTCGTGGCCATCGGCCTGTCGGCCTGGATCGGTGGAGCGGGACCGGGGCTGTTTACGTTGGTGCTTGGCGGACTCACGGCCGACTTCCTTTTTATCCCCCCGCGGTTCTCGCTGGGAATCATGAAGATCGAGAGTCAGATCGGGTTCTGCATTTACTTCTTCACGGGATCGATTCTCGCCTTGCTGGCTGAATCCCAGCTCCGGGCCCGAGCATCGGCCGAACGCAGCGCTCGCCAGGCGATCGAACGCCAGAGTCAGCTCGAAGTCGAGATCGCCCGGCGCATCGAGGTCGAAAAGGAGCGCGAGACTCTCCTCGCCGAGCAAGCCCGGATTCGGGCGCTGGCCGAGGAGCAGTCGGCAACGGTCGCCAGTCTCTTCGAACAGTCGCCGATCGGCATTGTCTTGCTCGACAAGGATCTCCGTCATCAAAAAGTGAACACCCAGGCCGCGGCGCTGATCGGCCGGACTCCCGCTGACATGATCGGCCGGACCTTCCGAGAAGCCCATCAAGGCTCGATCCCCGATGAGGAACTGGTCACTCTCGAAGCACTCTACCGCCGGACGATCGAGACCGGCGATCCGTTCACCGTCAAGGGCTGGCCCTCCTCGATCCCCGGACCGGATGGCTCGAAGGTCTACGTCGACTGGAGCCTCCGCCGGGTCGAGCGGCCCGAAGGAGGAATCCTCGGGGTCCTGGGCACCTACATCGATGTCACCGAGGAAGTCGAGCGCGGCGAAGCCCTCCGCAAGAGCGAAGAGCTGTTCCGGCTCGCCGCCGAGGCCGTCGACGGCCTGATCTACGAGGCCGACCTGACCACCGGCCGGGTCGAGCGAACTCGCGGGATGTTCCAGTTGCTCGGCTATCAGCCCGACGAGGTCCCGCCAACCGCGGAGTGGTGGTTCGAGCAGGTTCACCCGGACGACCGTCCCAACCTTCTGAAGAAACGCGAGCAGTTGAGGGACGGAGCCGAGCGTGTCGTCACCGAATACCGGGTCCGCGACTGCAACGGACACTATGTCCACGTGGTCGATCGGAGCATCGCCGACCGGCGAGAAAACGACAGGATCGAGCGCTACGTCGGCTGCACCCAGGATTTGACCGAGATCCGCGAGGCCGAGGAAGCACTCCGCGAGGCCGATCGCCGCAAGGACGAGTTTCTGGCCGTGCTCGCGCACGAGATCCGCAACCCCCTCGCCTCGATCCGGAACTCACTGCGGCTGATGCATCAGACCGAGGCGGGCACCATCGGCCTGACCGAGTTCGAGGCGGACCGGACCATGGCCGAGCGGCAGGTGGCCCATCTGGCCCGGCTGATCGACGACCTCATGGATATCTCGCGGATCGGCCGAGGTCTGATCGAACTCCGTCGCGAGCCCATCGACCTGACCTGCATTCTCCGACGCGCGATCGACGCCGCCCGGCCGCCACTGGAGGAACGCGGTCACCAACTGACCATCGCCTTGCCCGATCAGCCCGTTTTCATGCAGGCCGACCCGACCCGGCTCGAACAGGTTTTTGGTAACCTCCTGAATAACGCGACCAAATATACCAGTCCCGGCGGTTTGATCCGGGTCTCGGCAGAGGTCGTCGGCGACGAGCGCGCCGTCCAGGTGGCCGACAACGGTCTGGGAATCGAGCCTGAGATGCTTCCCAGGGTCTTCGGGATGTTCGTCCAGGACGGCAAGCACATCGGCCACGCTCAAGGGGGGCTGGGCATCGGCCTGGGACTGTCGAGGCGACTGGTGGAAATGCACGGCGGCCGGATCACGGCGGCCAGCGAAGGGCCGGGACGCGGCAGCGAGTTCGAGGTCCGGCTTCCCTTGACGGCACCCGCCCAGGCCTCGAAAACCCCGACCGCCCCGGAACTTCCGGCGAACTCAACCCTGCCGGTCCGACGGCGAATCCTGGTCGTCGACGACAACGAGGCGATCGCGCTCAGCCTGTCGAGGCTCCTCACCAGAATCTACGGGCAAGAGGTCCGGATTGCTCTCGACGGCCCCTCGGCGCTCAAGATGGCCGACGAGTTTCGCCCCGAGATCGTCCTCCTCGACATCGGGATGCCCGAGATGGACGGCTGCGAGGTCGCCCGACGACTCCGAGCGAAGCCCGAATTCGCCGAGATCCTCCTCGTCGCCCTGACCGGCTGGGGCCAGGAGGCCGACCGGAAACGCTCCGAGGCCGCCGGGATCAACCACCACCTCGTCAAGCCGGTCGACCCCGACGCCCTGGGCGAGTTGATCGCCGGAATGGTCAAGGTTTGAGCCTGCCATCGTTAGCTTGTTGGTAGGCCGAGCCCACTTTACGGGATCTCGCTTTAATTACTCGACAACCTTGATCTGCTCCGGGTTCTCGGCGTGAATTCGGGTCTGGTCCATTTCTCGGATGATGGTCCCCGTGACCCGGAGCGTCTTGCCCTTGTAATGCTCGGCCGGGTTGGCGATCCCGGCGCCGGCGAAGGCTTTGGCGTGGTCGTAGCTGATGATGACGGTGAAGTTCTTCTCGTCGCTGAAGCTCGGCTCGGAGTCGAGGTAGATCGTCTTGCGGTTGTCGGAGCTTTTGCTGGCGGCCACGGTCATCTCGACCGTCGCCTTCTCGCCGACGTGGTCCTTCGCCTGAGCGGCCGGGATCGGCGCATCGGCCTTCGAGTCGACCGGCTTCTTGAGGTGGGCGTCGAACCAGTCGGCGAAGACCTTCAGTTCCTGGTCCTGACCTTGCCAGCCATGCCCGCCGCCCGGCTTGACGACCAGCTTGGCATCCACACCGGCGGCTTTGAGCTTGTCGATGATGATCTCGGCTTGCTGGATCGGCACGAGCTTGTCGGCATCGCCGTGCGAGATCAGGGCCGGTGCGTCGTCGCCCGTGACGTGGTTGATCGGCGAGATCGCCCGGCCGAGTTCGAGGATCTTCGCCTCGTCGGTCACGGTGACGAACTTCTTCTTTGAGCCGTCATAGTCGCGGAAATCGAACGGGGCCGAGAAGTCGCGAAGCGTCCCCCGGCCGATGGCGTCCTCGCCGGCCTTGCCGTAGTTGAGGAAGTCGGTCGGCGGATAGAAGCAGGCCACGGCGGCGACCTTGCTCGACTCGCGATCGACCGGGTCCTTCGCCGACGGGTTCCCCGGCTCGCCGGTTGTCCCCAGGATCATCGAAAGATGCCCGCCGGCCGAACCGCCGGTCACTCCGAGCCGGTCCGGGTCGATGCCGTACTCCTTGGCGTGGGC
>JAJYCH010000024.1 GCA_021778575.1 Planctomycetota bacterium | reverse complement strand
ACCATGAGGTAGTCGCGAACCTGAAGCCAGCCGGTCCAGCCCAGGCAGCCCATAAAAATCAGAGCCACCACCCAGCCGAGGAGGAATCGACCCGGCCGAAACGGTCGGAACGATTGAACTCCGAGCTACAGGCTCGTCACGAAAACCCCGGCGACCGCGAGCGCAATTCCAGGCGTGGGCAGCAAATAATAGTGCTGCCAGAACAGGCCCGGAAGCGCCACCTGGACCCAGCAACAAAGCGTCCAGGCCGCCACCAGTCGGCCGACTTTATTGGCCCCTTTTCCCAACAGAAGCCAGCCCAGCGCCGGGACCGCCGCGACCCAGACCGGCCAGCTTCCCGTCCCCCACCAGACCAGATACAGAGTTTTGCCGAATGGCGGCGGCAGGATTCCGTCGGGGCTGGCGTTTCCCGTGAACCAGCGGATCAACTTCGACGGAGCATGAGCGTCGGGCACCTTGATGGTCGCCAGGGCCGATCCATAAACCATAATATCGTCATAAGCCGCTGAACCCGCCCCCTGAAGCCAGAGGACCGCCACCCCCAGTGCCAGAACCCCGGCGAATCCACCAGCCAGCGCCAGCAGATCGATGATCTTCGACTTCAACCGGCTCAAGCCGATCCGGTCGTCGCGTCGGATGGCGATCAGCGCGAACGCGTAGACCAGCCCATGAGCGGCGGCCACCTGCTTGACCAGAAACGCCGCGCCGACCAGTGCTCCGGCCAGGACGATCCAGCGCCGAGGAGTCGCCCCGAACGACTTCACCAGAGCCGCGAGTGAGCCGACGGCAAACAGGTTGATGAAGTGCTCCATGTTCGCGCCGTTGCCGTAAAGGTACGGGTCGGTACTGAGCAGCCCGAACAGACCGGCGGCGAGGCAAGCGGTCAAGGGGTCTCGGAGCCGGAGCCCGAGCCACCAGACGAGGCTGATCGTCGCCAGTACGTAGGGGATCGGCATCAGGCGAATGGTCAGTTCGTTCGCGCCGCCGATCTTGACGGCCAGGGCGTAGAGCCAGTAGCCGAGTGGCGGCTTGTTCTCGGAAACGTCGCGATACATGACCGCGCCTTGATCGATCCGGCGGCCGATGTACGCATAAGCGGCCTCGTCACAATCGAGCGGTTCGGCCTCGCCGATCACGACCGGCCAGGGAGCGTATCCGGTCAGGTCGCGGACCGTCGGGCCGATCGTATGGCAGCGCCACCAGACGTCGCCGACCAGAATCAGGAACAGGCAAATCTTGGCCCAGGCGGGCGTCGGCGTCGGCGCTGGTTGGTTCGCGGTCATGGCCGGGCCTCGGCCGGGTTGGCGGGCGGTTGCGGAGGCGCGGCCTGGGCTCGATCGAGGGCCATCTTGTGTCGGGTCCGGCTCCAGGGGTAGACCACGAACCGCTGCGCGATTTTCAGGGTCGGCTCTTTCAACTCTCGTTCCTCGATCCGGGCCCACGGGTCCTTGGACCCGTGATAGGCGTAAAAGATCCCGACCAGAACACAGAGCCAAAACAGCGTCCGCCCGACAACTCCTCGGAGCCGGCCGAAAGCGTCGATGGCGAAGAAGTAAACCACCGGCGTGATCGCCAGGAGATGCCGGGTCCCGAATGATTGACCGGCGAAGTCGGTCCGCCGCACGATCCAGGCATGATAAATGACCAGAACAACCAGCGACCCGACCACGACCGCCGCCAGCGGGCGGAGTGGGTCGGTCCGGCGAGCGAGGAGGCGAACCAGGTCGATCAGGCCGAACACGAGGACCGGCGTCAGCGTCAACCAGCCCGGCGGGCCGAGGAGCAACTCGATCGCGAACAACGACCGAGGGCCGTATTCCTCGAACTTCGCGGCGGGAGTGAGCCAGAACGACCCGGGATAATCGAACGCCGCCGGATACATCTCGACCGGCAGCGGCGTTCCGGTCACCAGCGACTGGAGCCAGCAGTGAAGGAGCAACGGTCCCGCCAATCCGACCACGAACAGCCCGGGAATCGACCGCGACCGGATGGTCTGGATCAAGCCCAGGCCGGCGACCATCAGGCAACCGGTCGGCAGGTCGATGACCGCCGCGAACCCGGCCAGAAGTCCGGCGGCGAACCGATCGGACGAGCCTGCCCCACCGGGCCGTTCGAGGATCGTCCGGGCGATCGCGCCGGTGATCAGCGCCGCCGCGACGCTATGGTTGTTGAAGGTCACGCTGTAGGTCAGGAATTGTGTCCCGAACCCGAACGCCAGCGTCAGTAAATCGGCCAGGCCGGCGGAGATCGGCACGGCCTGCAAGAGCCGGCGGAGCCAGACCAGCCCGAGCGCCGAGGTGGTCCCGACGACGAGCCAGGTGAGCATCAAACTATCGACGATGAACTGGGTCTCGGAACCGGTGAACCGCACCCCCAGCATTACCATCGCCGCATAAATCGGCGTGGACAGGACGACCATGACGGGCGGCTTGTCCGAGTAATAATGGTCGCCGAAGCGGACCATGTCGACCGGCCGGGCGATCCGCATCATCGGAGTCCGCTCGACCGACAAAGTCCCGCGCTCGACGATCGCCTCGATGGTCATGTAGCGTGACAGGACATTCGCGCTGTGCCAGGGGTGCAGCGTCAGCGGCGACACGACCATCACCGGCAGCAGAACGACAAAATAGACCAGCCCGATCAACCAGGGGCGAAACCCCCGGACCGGGCGAACCACGGGCACGACCCCGAACGGGAGAGGGGTCTCGTCCGTCGGACGATTGGTGACGCTCACCGCGGACCTCGCTCGTTCAAGGCTTGTTTCCGTTCTTCAGGCTGGCCTCTCGGGTCGCCTTGAACTCGGTCCCTGGCTTCCACTCGGGCCAGGTCGTCCCCTGGGCCACCCGGTAGCCGACGTCCATCAATAGTTGCATATCCTGGGCGGCTCCGGCCAGATCCCAGTCCGGTTTCACCTCGTCGGTGACCTTGTGGTAGTCGTTCTTGGTGTATTCGTCGCGCTTCGCCCTGCCGAAACCGCTGGGCTTGCCGATGTAGTCGATTCCCGCCTTCGCGTTCAGGGCGGGAACGCCGACCTTGGCGAACTCGAAGTGATCCGAGCGATAGAACGACCCTTTTTCGGGCTCGGGATCGCCACCGATCGCCCGATCTTGCTTGCCGGCGACCTCGGCGAGAATGTCGTCGAGAGTCGTATTTCCCAACCCCACGCTGACGATATCGCGGGTCTTGCCCCAGAGGTTGATGACGTCCATGTTAATGTCGGCCAGCGTCTTCGTCAGCGGATAGAGCGGGTTCTCGGCATAGAATTTGGCTCCGAGGAGCCCTTTCTCTTCGGCCGTGACGGCGAGGAACAGGATCGACCGTTTCGGTGGCGGCGTCAACGTGCGATAAGCTCGGGAGATTTCGAGCAGGGCGGCGGTCCCCGAGGCGTTGTCGGCCGCGCCGTTGTAGATCTGATCCCCCTTCAGGTTCGGGTCGCGGCCGAGATGGTCCCAGTGCGCGGTGTAGACGACTTGCTCGGCCTTCAGGCTCGGGTCCGACCCCTCCAGGCGGGCGACGACATTCTTTGAATCGACCCGACGGAGCTTGTTCCGGACCGAGAATTCCGCCTTGGCCCCGAGCGGCACCGGCTGAAAGTCCTTGCGAGCCGCCCGGGCCTTCAAGGCGTCGAAGTCCTGACCGGCGGCCTGGAAGATCTGTCTGGCCTTTTCGAGCGCCAGCCACCCCTCGATCGTGACACGCCCGGCATTGCCGTCGCTCCGGAACAGGTCGAAGTTCTCGCGTCCCCAACTGCCGATGACCACCTGATAGGGATATCCCGCCGGACCGGTCTCGTGGACGATCAGGCAAGCCGCCGCCCCTTTTTCCGAGGCGATCTCGTACTTGTAGGTCCAGCGGCCGTAATAGGTCATCGCCTTCCCCTTGAAGGCGGCAGGGTCGAGCTGGGCGGGATCGTTGGGGTCGGGAACGGCCGGGTCGTTGATCAGCATGACGACCGTCTTCCCCTTGACGTCCAGCCCCTTGTAGTCGTCCCAGCCGTACTCGGGAGCGACAACTCCGTAGCCGACAAAGACGACCTCGGAATCGTCCAGCAAGACCGTGTTGGTCAACGGGGCCGACGCCTGGCGGAAGTCGACGACCGCCTGCTTGACGGCTTCGCCGGGCCGAGGTTGGGGCTCCCCCTTCAAGGCGTCCATCGCCGCCTCGTATTTCCGGCAGACGGCCACCCAGTCGTCGGCCGACTTCAGATCAATGGTCTGATTCGGGAACACAAGCTTTCCCGAGGTCGCCAGAGCCTCGAAACCGATCAGCGGGACGTCCTGAAAGTAAGTTCCGTTGGGATTGCCGGGCTTGAGACCGAAGCTCCGGAACTGGTCGGCCAGGTACGCAACGGTCTTCGCTTCGCCGGGCGTGCCCGGACCGCGCCCCTCGAACTCGTCGGACGAGAGAACCTGGATATGCTTGAGGACGTTCGCGCCGCTCAGACCAGACAGAGCGGTCGCCAGGTCATCCCCGTGAGCCGAACCCGTCAGAGCCAGAACCGCCAGCAACCAACCGCACCCGATTCGACCCATGCCAGCCCCCGTTCGATCACGCCTTCGACGAACTGCAAACGCGTCGAGAGTCCATGATACGCAGTCAAGGCGTCGGAGGCGACAGCCGACCAGCCGGCGACGAGCGATCGGGTCTATCCGAGGATTCTCCGGGGTATCATCCCGAGCCCCCAATCGATCCGGGTTCAGCCGCCCGGCTCGGGTTTCCTCGCCGCCATCCCTCTCGACGGCCTGACCGGCTATAATGATTGGGATCGCTTCGACAGCCCACCATGAGCCACGTCGCCCGTCCGGCTGGATCGTTTCGGAGGTCAAATGCATTCGGGGGAGCATGATCGTTTGACCTGGGAGCTGGCCACCGAGCGCATCGTGGTCAAGATCCGCTGGTTCGGCATCTTCATGGGCGTGGCGTTGATCAAGACTCGCTCGGGCTTGCATGATCCTTCGGCGGTCTGGCTTTTTCTCGCGCTGGGGGCAATTTACGCGACGTTCGACACGATCTATTCGCGACGAGGCGCGGTGTTTCTCCAGCGCTGGCCGTTGTTCGTCTCGATGATGGAGTCGCTTTTCATTGCCCTGCTCTGCGACAACGATACCCAGTTGCAAAGCCCGTTTCGCTGGTACTATTTGCTTTCGATCATCTGCTGCGCGATCCGCTATCAGCCGATGATCGCCTGGACGACCTGCGTTTTCCATTGCCTGAGCTTCGCGGCGTTGACCGCCGTGGTCGGTTTCGAGCGGACCGGCCTGGCCTCGGTCGCCGAGACGGTGGTGATCCTCGCCTGCGTGACCTGGGCAAGCTCGTCGCTGGGTTCGGTCCTGAACGCCACCGGAAACCGGCTCAAGAGCCTGAACGCCGACCTCGAACGCCACCGGGCCGACCTCGAAGAACGGGTCGCCGAGCGGACCGCGGCGCTCCGGGCCTCGCAGGCTCGGGTGATCCAGCAAGAAAAGATGGCCGCCTTCGGCCTGCTCTCGGCGGGGATCGCCCACGAAGTCGGCAACCCGCTCGCCGGGATCAGCTCGTTGATCCAGATGATCCGCCGGAAGGATTCGAACCCGTACACGAACGAGAAGCTCGAACTGGCCGAACGCCAGCTCGGACGGATTCAGCGGACGATCCGCGAACTGGTCGACTTCTCGCGACCGGCGTCGACCGCCCGGAGCCGGGTAAAACCGTTCGAGGTCGTCGAGGAAGCGCTGGGGATCGCCAAGTACTATCAACGGACCAAGGACCGCGCCATCACGCTTGATATCCCGGCCAATCTCCCGCCCGTTCGAGGAGTCCGCGACCACCTGACCCAGGTGGTTCTCAACCTCGTGCTCAACGCGATCGACGCCACCGACCGCGAAGGTCGAATCCACGTCGAGGGACGCGAGAGCGATGGTTCGATCATCCTGACCATCGAGGACGACGGTCGAGGTGTCGCGCTCGACGATACCAGTCGGTTATTTCAGCCTTATTTCACGACCAAACCCAGCGGAACCGGCCTCGGCCTGTTCGTGAGCCGGCAGATCGTCGTGGAGATGGGCGGCCAACTGACGTTTCAGTCCGAACCGGGTCGAGGAGCAACGTTCTTCATCCAGCTTCCCGCCGACCGACCCGACCAGGCCCCGCAAGCCGCACTCCCGGCGCTGGCCGAAGGAGTCGCGCGATGAGCCGACAGCGATCAACCAAGGCCCGCGTCCTGATCGTCGACGATGAGGAGATCATCGCCTCGACCATGCAAGAGTTTCTTCAAGGGGAAGGTTACGAGGTCGCCGTCGCCGCCGATGCCCCCTCGGCGCTCGCCTCGATCGAAAGATTCGAGCCCGAGCTGGCCCTCTGCGACGTCCAGCTTCCGGGCATGGATGGGCTCGAACTGCTCGAAAAACTGCTCAAACTCCGGCCCGAGATGCTGGTCCTGATCATCACGGCCTATGCGACGGTCGAAAGCGCCGTGGCCGCCTTCCGGAAGGGGGCGCATGATTACTTGATGAAGCCGGTGATCTTCGACGAGTTGCTGTTGAAGCTTGATCGCCTGATCCGGTTCCGCTACCTGACCCTCGAAAACCAGGCCCTCCGCAAGCAACTACACGCGCCGGTCGACATCACCACGCTGGTCGGCGAGAGCCGGCCGATGCGCGAGGTCAAGAAGCTCATCCGCAAACTCGGGCCGACCCGGAGTAACGTCCTGATCACCGGAGAGTCGGGAACCGGCAAGGAACTGGTGGCCCGGGCGTTGCACACCCAGGGGGTCGACCCCGGCTCGCCGTTCCTGGCGATCAACTGCGCGGCGATCCCTCACGAGCTGCTCGAAGGGCAACTCTTTGGCCATGTCCGGGGGTCGTTCACCGGGGCCGACCGCGACCGCTCGGGACTGTTCGCCGCCGCCGGACGCGGAACGGTCTTCCTCGACGAGGTTGGCGAGCTACCGCTTCTGACCCAGGCGAAGCTGCTCCGGGTGATCGAGACCAAGGAAGTCATGCCGATCGGAGCAACCCGTTGCGAGCCGATCGCCGCGAGGATCGTCGCGGCGACGAACAAGGATCTCGCCGTCGAGGTCGCCGCCAGCCGGTTCCGCGAAGACCTCTACTACCGGCTCAACGTCGTGAGCATCCATCTCCCGCCGCTCCGTGACCGGCCCGAGGATATCCCCGACCTGATCACGATCCTGCTCGCCCGGCACTCGCAAGCGCTCAACAAACGGATTGACGGGCTCGACAACGCGGCGGTGAGACGGCTGGCCTCGGCCAACTGGCCCGGGAATGTCCGCGAACTGGGCAACGCACTGGAGCGAGCGGCGATCCTCGGCGAAGGGCCGACCCTGACCCTCGAAGACTTTCCGAACGAACTGGTCGGCCCCCAGGGGCTCGACGACAACGCCGATGATCTCCGGGCCGCGCTCGAACGGTTCGAACGCCAGCACATCCGGCGCGTCCTCGAACGATGCGACGGAGACAAGAAAGAAGCGGCGCGCCGGCTCAATCTCGGGCTCTCGTCGCTCTATCGAAAACTAGAAGACCCGTCGACCTGAGATCCGGCCTGGAACGGGTCGATATTCAGGAATTCGCCACGTCGAGCGCTTCGTCGATCTCGCGCTGAAGGGCGGCCATCAAGACTTCATCGGCATAGTCGCCGAAACTCTCGGCGAGAAGTTCCTCGCGAAAGCGGCCGAGAACCTCGCGACGAACCTCGTCGGAGCCGAGTCCGTGACTCAGCGCCCGACCCACCTCGAACCGAGCCCGCCACCGGACCACCTCGATCAGGTCCGGGTCCGTCCCCGACGAAATGATCGCGCCTTGTGCATTTCTCATGGAATCGCTCCGTGTGGAGAGAGGTTCGGACTCCAGAGTCTATAACTTAAGATATGGTCGGGGGGCATATCGGAAAGTATTGTTCGAAATTCGAAGGCTCAAGTCAACGGCAAACCACCTTGATTCACGAAACTTGACAAAAGTTCAACGGTTCGGGCGCCAACAAATTCGGACACTTGCCGTGACGCGGCGGGACCGCGATCGATCGCGAAGTCGGGTCTGCCGCGCACAACGAGCCCAATCACGCACTCATGGCGGGGCTTGCTCAGGCTCGATCCCGGCGACTTTTCGATGTCCATCAACGGCGGGGCCGCTTGCTCAAAGCTCCTTGACCCACTCCTCGGCTTCGAGGGTCGCCGCTTGCATCCGCCGCTCGACTTCGAGCCGGCACGCTTCGATGGTCTCACGATCGGCGTCGGGCGGGACCAGGAGCGGTTCGGGGACAACGCAGGCAGCGGCCTGGAACGGCCGAGGGACGGCGAATTGGTCCCAGCTCCGGGCTCTCCAGGGGTTCTGAAACGCCATCCCGGCCCCCACGATCGGCAAGCCGGTCTTGCTCGAAAGATACGCCAACCCCTGATGGACGTGGCGGCGAGGACCCCGAGGACCGTCCGGCGTGACACAGAGATGCCCCTGATCAACCCGATGAGTCATCTCACGCAAGGCCCGGACACCGCCCCGTGTCGTCGAACCACGAACGACTCCAAACCCAAGCCTCTTCACGACTTGCGTGATCAGCTCGCCGTCGCGATGGTCGCTGATCAAAATCTGCATCTCGGGCCACGCCCAGTAATAAGCGGGAAAGAGCATGACTTCATGAAAAAATGCGTAGATATAACGATCATTCGATCGTCGCGCGACTTCGGGATTGGTCGCGGGGTTCGCGTAGCGGAAGTGATAGCGGCTGGAACCCGAGAGCCGGCGGATCAGCCACGAACCGGTCACTCCGACCGACTTGATCAAAAGCGGGTGCTGGATCTTCATCAGGGTCGGCCCTTCCTTGGCTCGAGTCGGATCGCCTTCCGGGTCGGATCGACCCGGTTATAATCCAGATCGCCGTTGGGCCGCCAGCCGAGTCCATTCAACGAAGCGACCCGACCTCTCCGCGAGGATTCGCGAAGAGTCGGGTCGTGGCTTCGGTTCAGGCTGGCCCGAACTTACATGCTCTGGCCGGTGGCCTGGGGGGTGGCCATCGGGGCCGAGTAGGTCATCGGGGCGTAGCTTTCGCAGGGAGCGGCCTTCTTGTGGCAGAGGCTCATCTTCGGCATGTGCATCTTCGGCATCTTGAAGTGGCAGGCCTTCGGGGCCGGGGCGCAGACCGGGGCCGGGGCGCAAACCGGGGCCGGGGCACAAACCGGGGCCGGAGTCGGGCAGGGGCACTTCTTCTTGTGGCAAGCGCTGGCGTCGCCAACGAAAAGCAGGCCGCCGAAAAGTCCAGCCAGGGCGAGGGTGGTGAGATGTCGCATCGGGTCGTCTCCAGAATCAAGAAGGTCAATGAAAGAGTCTTGGCAAAAGACTCAGGTGATTTCGGTCATCCAGACTGGGCTAAGATGACGCCAGTCAAGGATAGGATAGATAAGCTACGGGGAATTGCAAATTATTTTTTAAAATTCGGGTCACGCTGAATACGCAATGTGAGGGAAAGAGAGGCACGCCGAACGCCTGGAGACTCTGAGATGATTATTCCGAGCAAGATGGTCGAGAAAGCACGATCGACCGGTCCTCGCCCCACCAGGGACGGCCGGAGGATTGCCTTAATCCATTGTTCATTAAATACTTGTGTTGATCCCTGGGAACCCCCGTCACTCTCGACTCGAAAATCGAGCCCATCCCGAAGCCCGTCAGCCGTCACGTCGAAGTTGAGTTTCCGACCTTCCCGATAGTGATACGGATGATTCGTTGTCCCGATTCTCCCAAGGGAGCATGAGGTGATTTCGCGATCGCAACCGGCGACAGCACCACCGACCCCACCGAATGAATCCGGATTATCGGCAAATTCGGCCAGGGTATTCCTCGCGTCGAAGGTCGCCACCCAATTTTTGGCGGCTCACTCCGAATAAATCGCCAACGCATTCGAAGGCTGTTCCCTTCGGAAGCGACTTCCCTTCCGAGGAATCCGAATGTTCTGGGAGCACTCCCACATCCAGCAATTGATGCGGATGGTCACGCCCGACGCCCAGCGACGCCGACCCGATCGAACCGGCTCGGCGCGTGATGGGGGCGACCGGTTTGGCCTCTGTCCGCGCTGTCAGGCGTTCGTCCGGATCGGTCCGAGCGGTTGTTCCGACGACCAGAGCACCTGCCCGAGTTGCCGGAAGCCGATCGACGAGTTGAAATCGCTCTGGTCGTGAATCACTCGGTCCAGTCGCCGGAAAAAACCTCGGTCGCGGCTCCGGTCATGAAGATCGGGGCACCGACTCCATCCCAGTCGAGCGAGAGATCGCCGCCGGGCAGGTGGGCGAGGACACGTTCACGGCTCCGACCGGTCAAAACCCCGGCGACGGCCACCGCGCAGGCTCCGGTCCCGCAGGCCAGCGTGATCCCCGAACCACGCTCCCAGGTCCGCATCCGGACCTCGTTCGGCGTGATGACCTCGACGAAGTGGGCATTCACTCGGCGGGGGAAGGCGGGATGATTTTCGAGCGCCGGGCCGACCAGTTCGACCGGGAAGTTCGCCACGTCGTCAACGAACGCCACGGCGTGGGGATTGCCCATCGAGACGGCGGTGATCTTCAGGTCATGGCCGGCAACGGTCAGCGGGACGTCGATCGGCGGATGACCCGGCAAGGTGGTCGGGATCTTCTCCGCCTCCAGGATCGGCGCTCCCATGTCGACCCGAACTCGCTGGACGAGATCGTTCTCGACTTCCAGTTCGAGCGTGAGAACCCCTCGCCCGGTCTCGATCGTGACCCGACCCTTGCGGGTGATCCCGTGGTCGTGGAGATACTTGGCCACGCAACGCACGCCGTTGCCGCACATCTCGGATTCTGATCCGTCGGCGTTGAACATCCGCATCCGGGCGTCGGCCGTCTCGGACGGGACGATCAGGATCAAACCGTCCGAGCCGATCCCGAAATGACGATCGCTGACCGCGATCGCCAGCCGGGCCGGGTCGGCGATCACCTCGCCGTCGAAGGTGCTGACGTAGACGTAGTCGTTACCAATTCCGTGCATTTTCGTGAACTTCACGAGACACCTCGCTCCACGGCTTCGAACCAGTCGACCCCGCCGGGCAGCGGGGCGTTGGCATATTCCAGATGAATGACCCGTCGGCGACTCGGCTCGGTCGCGGCGGACGAGGCATGGAGAAGTAAGGGACGCATCAGCACCACGCCGCCGGTCGCGACCAGACAGTCAACCACCGGCTGGCGATCAAGCCAGCCCCGGGTGGCCTCCGCGCCCAGCTTGCCGCCGCGATGCGAACCCGGGAGAACCCGGAGCGGCCCCTGCCCCGATGCGCAATCGTCGAGATGAATCCGGAGCGTCAGCATTCCTTCGAGAACCTCGACCGGCGGCCGGACGTGGGTGATTCCCGCCTTGACCGTCCAGGGGCCGAATCCCGCGGATTCAACCCGACTTCGGACGGCGATCGTCAGATCTTGATGCCAGGGAACCGACCAGTTCGCCACCATGGTCTTGTCAAAAAGCAGCCCACGGACGGCAAACGAGCCGGGACCGAGGATCGAGTCGACCAGGTCGAGCAGATCGGGCGACCCCGCAAGCTGGCGGACCTCGGGGATGGCCCGAAGGAGGTCGCGCATTCCGTAGACCTCTTCCTCGCGACGCAGGACGGCATCGAGCGGCCCCGCCTGACCGATCGCGTCGATCAGTTGTTTGACCACCAGAGGCGTCACGACATTGTCGACGATGGCGAAACCATCGCGCGACAGCCGATCCACCGGGCTGAGCAAGGTTTGATTCATGGGACAGGTAATCTAGCGAAAAATCGGGCCGGTGACCATGCCTCGACGCCCGGGAACCTCGATCCTCCCTTGCCGAGCCGCCGGGTAGCCCCTAATCTGTATTGTTTCGCCTTCTTCCGGGCACCGAGGCCAGACGTCATCATGTTCGGAATGCAGCTCACGACGGAATACGACACAAAATTCCGCCTCCTCGGAATTCCGGTACGGATCAACCCGTTTTTCTGGTTGGTCGCCGCCATCCTGGGCTGGCAGAATCGGACCCCACTGGAGATCGTCGTCTGGATCGCCTGCGTGTTCGTGTCGATCCTGGTCCATGAGTTCGGCCATGCCCTGACAACCCGAAGTCTTTTCCAGAACAACCCTTCGGTCTTGCTCTATTTCATGGGCGGGCTCTGCTTTTCGAACGGCAAGGAGGATCACTCCTGGAAACGCGCCCTGGTGATCGTGATGGGACCGGTGGCGGGCTTTCTGCTGTTTGGGTTGGTTCTGGGTCTCGGGCTGTATTTTATCGGCGTGGCGTATGTCAGTCCGTTCGGGTGGGTGGTCGTTCATGATGTCCCCAGTTGGTTTATCCGACTGCCCGAAGGAGTAAATCATGCGATCGAAACCGCTTATCTCGACCTTCTTTACATCAACCTGTTCTGGGGTTTCGTCAACCTACTGCCACTCTATCCGCTCGACGGCGGCCAGCTTGCCCAGGTCTTCTTGACCATGCACAATCGTCGCGAAGGGACGGTCCGGACTCACGCGATCAGCCTGGTGACCGCCGGTCTGGTGGCCGTTTATTTGTTCTCGCGCGACCAGTATTACAACGCCTTTTTTGTCGCAAGTCTGGGTTTCATGAATTTTCAGCTTTATCAGGCCGCTCGGTTGGAGAAGTCATCGTTTTCGCAGTTTGACGGCGACGACGATTGGTGGCGGAGATAAGCACGCGTTGCTTCAACAGAAGCCTTTGCACGGTGTTGGTTTGCGTCAATCGGTGCTGGCGGGCCGGGTGGCCCCTTTCTTTCGAGGGGCGATTGACCCACAATTCCACAAGGAATGTGACGAATCTGTGCTAGGCTCCGATCGTCGGGCAGCTTCTCGACCTTAACGGCATGTCGATAAAAGCATGAGCAAAAAACCCAGGACACCCCGCCCTCGCCCCGAGCCAACCGACGCTTCCGTCGGCGGGCCGGAGTCTCGTACGCGCGTCGCCGAGGAGACCGCGACCGGCCGGCTGCTCGTCCTGGCCGAAAAGGCCGAGCCGGGCGAAGCTCCCGACCAGATCGCCTTGCTCCCACTCCGCTCGGACGTCGTCTTCCCGCAGACCGTGGTTCCGCTCGTCGTGAATCGGTCGGCCGGGATCAAGCTGATCGACGACATCATGGCCGGCGAGAAATCGCTCGGGCTGGTCGCCCAGCGCCATCCCGAGACCGACGACCCGACCATCAGCGACCTCTACCCGACGATCTGCGTCGGCTCGGTCCTGAAGATGCTCAAGTTCCCCGACGGATCGACCCGGATCGTCTGTCAGGGGATGGTCCGCGCCCGACTGATCGAGATCGTTCAGACCGAACCGTTCTTGATCGGCCGGATCGAGCCGCTGGACGACGTGATCGAGGAAGGGGACGAACTCGACGCCCACGTGCATCACGTCAATCAACTGTTCCAGCGGATGATTGACCAGAGCCAGCAGGTTCCCGAGGAACTCCAGGTCGCGGCGATGAACACCCGCGAACCCGGGCGACTGGCCGACCTGCTGGGATCGAGCCTGCCCTTCACGATCGAGGAGAAGCAGCAGCTTCTGGCCGAGATCAACGTCCGGACCCGGCTCGAAAAACTCGGGGCGTTCCTGAACCGGCAACTGACCGTGCTCGAACTCTCCAGCAAGATCCAGGCCCAGGTCGGCTCCGAGATCACCAAGGCCCAGCGCGACCATTTCCTTCGCCAGCAAATCAAAGCCATTCAGGATGAGCTGGGCGAGACCGAGTCCGATAATCCCGAACTCGACGAACTCTGGGAGAAGCTCGAAAAGGCCAAGCCGCCGGCCGAGGTTCTCGCCGAAGCCGAACGCGAAATGGACCGCCTGGCCGGAATGCACCCCAGCTCGGCCGAATATTCAATCGTCCGGACCTATCTCGACTGGCTTGCCGTGCTTCCCTGGGACAAGTCGAGCCGCGACCGGCTCGACCTCCGCCGGGCCCGGAAAGTGCTCGATACCGATCATTACGACCTCGAAAAGATCAAGGAACGAATCCTCGAATATCTCGCGGTTCGCAAGCTTAAAAAAGACATGAAGGGGCCGATCCTCTGCTTCGCCGGCCCGCCCGGCACGGGCAAGACCAGTCTCGGCAAGTCGATCGCCAAGGCGCTCGGCCGCCAGTTCGTCCGGGTGAGCCTGGGCGGCGTCCATGACGAGGCCGAAATCAGAGGCCACCGCAGGACTTACGTCGCCGCGATGCCCGGTCGAGTGATCCAGGGAATTCGCAAGTCGGGCACCAACAACCCGGTCTTCATGCTCGACGAGGTCGACAAGCTCGGGGCCGACTTCCGGGGCGATCCCTCCGCCGCGCTTCTGGAAGTGCTCGATCCCGAGCAGAACGCGACATTCCGCGACCATTACCTCGACGTTGACTTCGACCTCTCGAAGGTCATGTTCATCGCCACCGCGAACATGCTCGAAACGATTCCCGCGCCGTTGCTCGACCGGATGGAAGTGATCGAGCTTCCCGGCTACAGCGAGGAAGAAAAGGTCCTGATCGCCAAGAAGTACATCGTTCCCAAGCAGCTTGACGCGCACGGCTTGACCGTCAAGCAGGTGACCTTCGAGGACGAGGCGGTTCGTCGGGTCATCGCCGACTACACCCGCGAGGCCGGTTTGCGGAATCTCGAACGCGAGATCGCCACCATCTGCCGGAAGATCGCCCGGAAGCACGCCGAGGGAAACAAGGCGATGACCAATGTCGTGCCCGAAACCCTGTCGGACATGCTCGGCCCGCCCAAATATTTCCGCGAAGTCGCCGATCGGACCGGAACTCCGGGTGTCGCCACCGGCCTGGCCTGGACACCGACGGGCGGCGAGATCCTGTTCATCGAGGTGACCGGGATGCCCGGCAAGGGGTCGCTGACCCTGACCGGTCTGCTCGGCGAATCGATGCGTGAAAGCGCCCAGGCCGCGCTGAGCTATCTCCGGAGCCATGCCAAGGAGATGCATCTGGACTCGGCCAAGATCACCAAGACCGACCTTCACATCCACGTTCCCGCCGGAGCGGTGCCCAAGGATGGTCCGTCGGCCGGAGTGGCCATCGCCGCCGCCTTGATGAGCCTGTTCCGCAACCAGGCCATCCATCAAGAAATGGCGATGACCGGCGAAGTGACGCTGACCGGTCGCGTCCTGCCCGTCGGAGGAGTCCGCGAGAAAGTGCTTGCCGCCCGTCGGGCCGGAATCACGACCGTGCTGATCCCCCGGCACAACGCCAAGGATCTGGTCGAACTGCCCGCCGAGGTGAAGGCCGACGTCACGTTCCACACGATTGACACGCTCGACGACGTGATGGAGCACCTGTTCCCGGCCAAGCCCAAGCCGACCGCAGCCAAGCCCCCACAACCGGGCAAGAAGGTTCCACCCAAGGAAGCCCCCCGAAAGGCCGCCCTGCCCCCGACGATCGACAAGCCGGGGCTACCCGGCAAGCCGACCCGGCGGCCGAGGTCGGTCTAAATAAATGAATACTGGCTCTGGTAGGGATCGACTCGCCCTGCCAGAATGCCTTCCATCCGAGAGGAGTTCCGTATGTCCTCGGGAATCCAGACGATGGCGACTCTCGACGACCTCGCGCGCGTCGAGGGGAAGGCGGAGTTGATTCGAGGGAGAATTGTTCACCTCATGCCCACGGGTCGTCGCCCAAATCTGGTCGCGGGCCGGATCTTTCGGTCTCTCGCCACCTTTGTCGACAAACTTGGCCAGGGCGAAGCTTATACCGATAACATGGGCTTCGCCGTGCCGGAACTGGCGAACGGACGGATCACTTTTTCTCCCGATGTGAGCTACTATTCGGGACTCTTCCCCTCCAATTCCATGCGATTCGTCGAAGGGCCGCCGACTTTTGCGGTCGAGGTCCGGAGCGAAAGCGATTATGGACCCACAGCCGAGGAAGAGATGGCGGTAAAGCGAGCCGACTATTTCGAGGCGGGAACCCTGGTCGTCTGGGATGTAGACCCCATTGCCCGGGTGATTCGTGTTCATCGCAACGACCAGCCCGAAAATGTCGAGGAATTTCGGTCGGGTCAGGAAGTCGATGCCGAACCAGCGGTCCCCGGCTGGAGCGTGGAAGTCGATTGGATTTTTGTTTGAATCCTTATGCGAAAGACGATCTTGTCATCGTTCTCGAAACTGGCATTCTCAGGCGAAGTCGCGGAAACGAACCTGAGAGCGTTCTTCAAGTGGCAGTCGCGTCTGATCCGGCGTAAGGTGGGCCGAACCCACCCTGGTATGGTTGGACCCGTCAAGCCCAAAAATTTGGGATTCGGTTTCGCTCCCGAATTGCGACGACTCGAATATCGGCGCGGGGAACGATCCCTCA
>JAJYCH010000691.1 GCA_021778575.1 Planctomycetota bacterium | reverse complement strand
AACGTCGCCCGGCTCCTTGACGTCGGCTTCCATCTCGAACTGGATGCCTCGGGCCTCTCCGGCGACGTCTCCGGCCAGGGGCCGATCGAGAGCGTCCTGACGATCCTCGCCTGCCGCGACGCCTTTGAAAAAGTGCATGGCAAGGAGATCAAGGAGCGCGAAGCCGTCCTTCGCTTCCTGACCTTCGACCGCCAGAACAGCCACTCGATCCTGAGCATGTGCGCCCGGGCTCGCGAGAACGCCCGAGGCACGCAAGAAACCCTCAGCGGCGACGCCTGGAGCCAGATCAACAAGCTCTATCTCTATCTCGGCAGCCCCCGAGCCCAGCGCCGGTTCGAGGCCAGCCCGTCGCGGTTCTTCGACGGGATCAAGCGGGCCTGCATTCTCTTCGACGGCCTGGTCGACGGCACCTTGCCCCGGTCGGAATGCTTCCACTTCCTCCAGGTGGGCCGCTATCTCGAACGGGTCAACCAGATCAGCCGGATTCTCAACGTCAAGCTCCACGGGCTCCGCGACGACGGGCCGGTCATCGAGCCGCCGATGCGGATCGTTCACTGGTCGAGCCTGTTGCGAAGCTGCTCGGCCTACGAGGCGTATCTTCGCGAGCATCACGACCGGATCGACCCCGAAGGCGTGGTCCGCTACCTCGTGCTCGACGCCGACTTCCCCCGGGCCATGCGGTTCTGCGTCGCCCGCTGCGTCGAATCCCTCCGCGAGATCGCCGGGGGCGACGAGGACGAGTACCGCTCCGAAGCCGAACGACAGCTCGGCCGGCTCGACAGCGAGCTCCGCTACATCGACGTCGGCGAAATCTTCGGCCGAGGCCTGAGCACCTTCCTCACCAGCATTCAAGACGCTTGCAACCGTGTCGGCGATGAGATCCACCAGGCGTATTTCTTGACGTGAGCAAACCCGATTTTCCGTAGGGTAGGGCTTGCCCTGCCGTTCTGATTGGTTCCGGCAGGGCAAGCCCTACCCTACATTTCAGGGCTCGAACAGGTAAGGTGACCCATGCTCCTGCGGATCAGCCACGAGACCAAGCTGACTTACACGAGCCCCGTCGCCGAGACCGTCTTCGAGGTCCGGATGGCCCCGCCGACCGACGAGGACCAGACGAACCTCGGCTATCGCCTGCGGATCACCCCTCAGGCCGCCGTCACCTCGTACCGCGACGGCATGGGTAACCGGGTCGACCTTTTCAATGTCACGAAACCCTATAAAGAATTATTGATCCTGGCGACCAGTTACGTCCGGACCCATCGCCGGACCGGGCCGTCGCGGCTCGACGGCTTGCCCCGGCTCGGTGATGGCGAGGTTGGCATCGACGCGATCGAACTTCTGGCCCCCAGTCCCCTGATTGACCAGTCGCCGGCGCTCGACGCGTTTGTCGCGACCTTGCCTCGACCGGCCGAGGCCGGTTCGGCCATCGATTTTCTCACCGACCTGATGAACGCCGTTGGTGAACGCTTGAAATTCGAGCCAAAAGTGACGAAGGTCCGGACACCGGTCAGCGAGGCCCTGGAACTCGGAGCCGGGGTCTGCCAGGACATCTCGCACCTGTTCATCGCCGCTTGCCGGGGCCTGGGAATTCCCGCCCGCTACGTCAGCGGCTACGTCAACCAGCCCGGCGAGATCGCCACGCACGCCTGGAGCCAGGTCTGGGCCGGCGACCAGGTCGGCTGGATCGACGTCGACCCGACCACCCGCAAGTTCGTGCTCAACGACCACGTCACCATCGCCGTCGGTCGCGACTACTCCGACGTTCCTCCCAACCGAGGGCTCTGGAAGGGTCGGGCCGAGGAAACGATCTCCGTCAGCGTCAAGGTCGAGCCGGTCGACCGCGTCCCGCTCGAATGGAACGAATGGTCGCAACCTTCCTCGCGCTCAAATATGTCGCAGTCGCAACGGATGGGCGGGATGAGCCAGTCGCAGCGCAGCGGCCGACCCCCCTATCCCCACCAGCGGAGCTTCCACGCCGGTCTCCACCAGCAGCAAGGCGAACAGCAGTAAAGAAGCCATCGACTTTGATCTTCACCTTTTGAAGTTCTTACCATGTCAACCTCGCGCCGCTTTCGTCTCGTCTGGCCGCTGGCTATCCTCGCACTCGCCTTGACCTCGTGCGGCCGGAACGAGCCCGAGGTTCTCGAAGCCGCCGGCCTGACCGACCGCGTGGAAATCCTTCGCGATCAGTCGGGGATCTCTCATATCTATGCGCAAAATGAAGCCGACCTGTTCTTCGCGCAAGGGTATAACGTCGCTCGCGACCGCTTGTTTCAGCTCGAACTCTGGCGGCGGAGCGCGACCGGTACTCTCGCCGAGATCGAAGGAGAACGCGCCCTCGCTCACGATCAAGGCGCGCGACTGCTCCGCTATCGTGGCGACATGGCCGACGAGCTGAACCACTATCACCCCCGAGGCGCGGCGATCGTCGGCCGGTTCGTCGAAGGGATCAATGCTTATATCGCCAGAACCGAGCGCGATCCGGCACTCCTGCCGATCGAGTTTCGCGTCCTGGCGATCAAGCCGGGCAAGTGGACGCCCGAGGTCGTCGTCTCACGCCATAACGGCCTGTTCCGCAACGTGACCCAGGAAGTCCAGGCCGCCCGGATGGTCGCGGCGTTGGGCGAACCGAAAACCCGTGACCTCCTCCAGCTTCATCCCGGCCGCCCCGAACTTCGCCCCGACCCGGCGCTGAATCTCGAAATCCTCGACGACAACGTCCTGTCGCTCTACAAGGCTTCGCGGTCGCCGGCCCGGTTTCGTCCCGCCGACGTGATCGCCGAATACCGCGCCGAGCCGCTGGCCCGCGTCAATTCCGACGAATTATCTTCATTTGATCAACCCCACGTGCAAGGAAGTAATAACTGGGTGGTCGCCGGTTCGCGGACCGCTTCGGGCTTGCCGATCATGGCCAACGACCCGCACCGGACGATCGACCTGCCGTCGCTCCGCTACTGGGTCCACCTGGTCGCTCCCGGCTGGGACGTGATCGGCGGCGGCGAGCCCGCTCTGCCGGGCGTCTCGATCGGCCATAACCGTCGAGGGGCCTGGGGGCTCACCATCTTCGCGACCGACCAGGAAGATTTGTATGTTTATGAGACCGATCCCGCCAACCCCGACCGCTACCGCTATCAAGCCGGCTGGGAACCGATGCGGGTCGAGCGCGAGTCGATCACCGTCAAGGGGAGCGGGCCGACCGAAGTCGCTCTCAAGTTCACCCGGCACGGCCCGGTGATCTTCGAGGACAAGGCCAATCACAAGGCCTACGCCGTCCGAGCCGCGTGGCTCGAACCGGGGACCGCGCCGTACCTGGCGAGCCTCCGGATCGACCAGGCGAACACCTGGGCCGAGTTTGTCGACGCCTGT
>JAJYCH010000690.1 GCA_021778575.1 Planctomycetota bacterium | reverse complement strand
CGTTGGTCGCCGCCGACTGCTCGACGAGTTCGATGGCTTTCGCCGCTCGGTCGACGGTGCCTCGGTCGACGGGATGGACGCCCAGTATCGCCGGGCCTTCGACGTCCTGACCTCCGACAAGGTGGCCAAGGCCCTGAACGTCGAGACCGAGGACCCAAGAATTCGCGACCGCTACGGCAAAGGCTCGGCCAAACACCTTGGCGACGGTGCGCCGATGTGGAACGACCAGCTCTTGATCGCCCGAAGGTTGGTCGAGGCGGGAGCCCGCTGCGTCTCGGTCGCTTACGGGTTCTGGGATACGCACGGCGGGAATTTCAATCACCTCAAGCAGCATCTCCCCCTGTTCGACCGAGGGATCTCCGCGCTCGTCGAAGACATTCACATGCGAGGACTCGCCGACGACGTGACGGTGGTCGTCTGGGGCGAGTTCGGCCGGACGCCCAAGATCAACGCCCAGGCCGGACGAGACCACTGGGCCCCGGTGAACGGAGCCTTGCTGGCCGGTGGCGGAATGAAGGTCGGCCAGGTGATCGGCTCGACGGACAAGCTCGGAGCCTACGCCGCAAGCACGCCAATCCACTATCACGACGTCCTGGCCACGATCTACCACAATCTAGGAATCGACCCCCACGCCTTCGTGACCGACCCCACGGGCAGGCCCGTGCCGATCTTGCCGGGAACGGCAACGCCGATTGGGGCGTTGGTTTGAGGAGAGATAAGGAACCGGCGCCGAGTCACGCTACGATGTTACCTCGATCAAAAGGCCGCAGAATATGTCAGAATCAGATTTGAAGCATCTTGCTTTGCTCATGGCTGTAAATTGTGTCAGAAACACTGTAGTGGAGGACTATCATGCACAAGGGAAATTAAACGATTTGGAGATGATGGAATTCAACAAAGAGGTGGCAAATAAAATTTATACATTTCTTGTGTATTGGCTCCTCAAACCGGAAGAAGATCAGCGAATCTTCATGAACATGATGAGCATGATGTATCCATCTAACTGGGACAACCCAACCTTGACCGAGAGTTTACATCCGCAGTTAGGAATCGCAAGAAATTTGATGAACATCATTGCAAGTGATCGGATTATGAATAATGTTTAGATATTGGCGTGATTTCGTGTGAAAAATCGGATTCGCTTCGGGTATACTCTAGAGAGGGAGACTCCGGCAATGGTTAAAGCACTTCATGTCGCAAGACAACTGGTCCTACTCGCGGCGGCCGAGGAAGAACCGGAATATCTAAGCCACCTGCGACTTCAGAAACTGCTCTACTACGTTCAGGCCTGGTCTCTGGTAAACCGGGATCGTCCGATGTTCCCGGAAAAGATCGAGGCCTGGGCTCACGGGCCGGTCGTCAGCGATCTTTATACGACCTTCGCAACTTATGGGGATGGTCCAATCCCGCTCGGGATTGCCCGTGGTGAACAAATCGAACTCGACGATGAAGACAAAGATTTCGTGGCAAGTGTTTGGGAAGCATTCAAGGATTATTCTGCGGTCAGCCTGAGGAAGATGATTCACCAGGAAGCGCCCTGGCTCGATGCCCGAAAAGGGTTAGGCCCTGCCGATCGATGCTCGAACGAGATCACTCCCGAAGCGATGCGGGCCTATTTTGCGACCGAGGTGGCTTGAAGCTTTGGGCCGAAAACCGAAACCGCTCCCGGTAGACTCCCGACAGGTCCGACCTGTCCATCCGCTCCACGTCCCGATCAAACTCTCCTTCGCCCTCTATCGAGCGGGCGAACCCTTTTGCCTTGGCCTCTGCAATCAAGACGAGGTTCGGGTCTGCTTGGACTGTTTACGAATGCTCTCGCAGATGACCTGGGAACAGTTGCGAAGCCAGGGAGGTCGCCCCGGAAACAAGGTGGGACTCGCTTATACGGTGTATGACGATCACTTCCTGAATGTTTCCAGACCAGCACAGGTCAGCCCAGATCTCAAGATCGCCGGTGTTCGAGCGAGCAGCAAAATGCGGATCTTTGGAGTGTCGATCGAGCAAGTCTTTCACGTCATCTGGTTCGATCGAAACCACGAAGTGGTGAGCGGATAAAATCAATTCCACGTCAATTTGATCTCGCGTTGCCTCCACAGTCCTTTTCTCGCAGTTCGATTTGAGAAGATCATTGATTTCGACACAGCTTTCAATTGGTCTTCCTCTTGGGGAATCTGATAAACTTGTCTTTGATTCTGCCAAAACTGCTCATTTGCGAGCAAGTACGATTATCACCAATTATTTGAATGGGTCTATCGATGACGAATTCTCGCCCGGGCCACACGATTGGTGTCCTGTTGATAACGCTATCGACCGCCTTGCTGGTCGTGAGCCTGAGCGGCTGCAGCAAGCCGGTCGCTCCCGTTGCGGGGCCGAGCCCGGCGACTCCGTCGGTTGGTGCCCCTTTGACCGACGAGGAATGCCTGGCCACGGCTCGGGAGATCGAGGCTGCGGTTGTCTCGGGGGATAGCTCGGCTCTTGATAAGTTGATCGATTGGGATGCCGTGAATGACCGGTTCACCAGCGGAATCGATGCCCCGGCTCAGTTCCGGAAGGATTTCTTGCAGGGGCTCAAGGAGTCCTGGCTGCAAAACAAGGGGCTGACGAATGGGATCATCGACGCCGCCAAGAACGGCGGGAGCTACACCCTTCTGCACAGTCACAGCCAGGAGAAGCGGCGCTGGCTCTTGTTCCGGCTGCTGCTGCCTGAGTCGGGTCTGAATTATCACGACCTCCTGCTCGCTCGTCGCCCGGATGGGAAGATCAAGGTGGTCGACCTCTATTTTTATCTGAGCGGTGAACTGCTCTCCCAGAGCCTTCGTCGAAGCTACATCCAATTGGTCGCAGAGAATTCGGGCGGGGTCCTCGAACGTCTCTCCGGCGCAGACAAGCAGCTCGCCAAGAATATCAAGAATATGGCGGCAATGGTCGAGGCCGGACGGAGCGGAAAATTCCGCGAAGTAATTGATATCTATAACAAGCTACCGGATGACATAAAAAAGAATAAAGGCATTTTGATCCAACGGATACAGGCCTTTCAGAACCTGGGGGATGACGCTGAATACACCCGGTCGATCGCCGATTTTCGTAAATTTTACCCCGACGATCGGTGTATCGACATGATCTCGATCGACTTCTATCAGATCAAGAAAAATTATGCCGAGGCGCTGGCTTGTGTCGACCGGCTCGATAGCGCCGTTCATGGCGACCCCTACTTGCAAATTTATCGTGCGAACCTACACATGGAGCAAAACGAACCCGTCGCCGCCCGCGCCGATCTAACCCGGGGAATCGAAGCCGAACCCGAAATACTCGGCTTCTATACGAGCCTGATCGAACTGTCACTCCGTGAGAAAAAATTCGACGAAACCCTTC
>JAJYCH010000689.1 GCA_021778575.1 Planctomycetota bacterium | reverse complement strand
CGGGACTTGCATTCAACCGAGTCAGCTTCCACGCGGTATTCCCGATTCAGCAAAGTTCATAGTATAACTTTCCGGGTGCTTACGACCAGAGCCTTTGCGGCAAATTGACTCTGTCGAGACCTTCATGCCTGTGGCCTCATCAAGCGAGTCCTCCAGGACCTGACCGAGCTTTCCCGGATTTGCCTTCCCAAGGAAGGTTTTTCGCCTGATAATGATTCCGGTTGATCGTCCACGCCGCAAACCCCCAAAATCTCTTCAACGAACGCGCGAGGTACATTACGACCCATGGTTAGCGACCAATTCCTGGCCTTGTTGGTTTGCCCCATGGGCAAGGTCCCACTCCGTCGCGAGGGGGATATCCTGGTCTGCACCCAGTGCGGCGTCCGGTTCGCGATCAAAGATGACATTCCCAATATGATCGTCGAGGAAGCAGAACTTCCGCCCAACTGTTCTTGTCTGGCCGAACTCGAATGCGTGAAGACTGGCCGGGCGAAAGTAGAAATCGGTTGAAGATCAAGGGGCGACATCAGGCAAAGGCCCCCTGCCCGGTCGCTCAACCGTCGTAACGAAAGACCCAGCGACTCTCGACGAAGGTCGTGACCATTCTGGTTCCCACCGGAGGAATCGCAACGCCCAGATTCAGCGCGAAAAACTTGGCGGAGCCGGCGGAAAAAACCGCCGATCCGCCTTCGACCTCGGAACCGAGAACAGTCAACGGCAAGCACGCATAGAATACCTGAGCCGAGGTCGGATAATGAGAGATCACGCTTGTCTGCGCGATCAGGGACGGCATCCCAAACGCGGGATTCTGCTCGACCTGGCTTAGAGAGTCCGTCAAGGTGGTATCCTGAAGTCGAAGAAGCAGGGCATCGTCAACCGTTGCGCTCATCAGGACAGCCCTCGCTGGTCGGAGAGTTGCAGAATCGTCTGTTGCTTACCGTCGAACTCCCACCTCAAGCCTACCACGGCTGGAAAAACCTCGACTTCCTCCGATGGCGCGCCGGCGTTCGTCCTCAAAGAAAGGTTGCGGCCCTGGATCGAACAGATTCGATCGCCGATCCGATAAGCCTGCGTGAACCGAGGTATGGCGACGACACCGGAGACCTCGCCTGACTCGTTTGCGGATCGTCGAGCATTGGCCTCGGAGAGGGCGTCGAGAGTGTCATCACGAACGACGACTGCTTCCGAGGTCGAGTTGAACTCGCTCTGAGCCGCGACGACCTGTTTTGCATAGCGATCGCGCGCATCGACCTGACGAGAGATCGTAAATTGGGTTGGGCTCGCGGGACTTCGATCCGCCGTCGCGGCCAGTACGCGATCACCTTCGATCACACAGGTCAGCCGAAGCGCAAAATGGTTCCCGCCCGAATTCGCCTGATCCTCGATCCCATTGACGACTCCCGATGGATAGGGAGCGTTCGCCACCTTCGACGTCTGGATATTCCAGCTATTCGGATTGGGTGCGCTGATCCAGATCCCGAGTCGATCATTCAGGAGTTGATAGCCCCCCCCGATCGGTTGCCAGGTTCCCGTCCCATCCCAGAGCCCAGGCTGGTCCCCGAGATAATTTGTGGAAATCGATAACTGAGCTCTCAGGGGCTTCTGGTTTGGATCGAGCGAGAACAATTCCCCAATCGGAACGCGTCTTCGAATGACATAGCCGCCATCGGGTTCATCCGCGGTTCCCAGGAGCGCGTCGAGCGAGGGGACCGAAGTCGAGAACCCCGAGCTTTCCCAATCCCAATGCCCTTCTCCCGTCTCGTCGAAGATATAGAGACGATACTTGTCGTGATTGGTTTGCGAAAAATTCACTCCATTCTTATCGAACATCGCGAGATTCACTGAACTTCCCGCATCGGCCGAGGAGATTTCGAAACCGGGTGCCAGGATAAACGAGGCTTCATAACGAATCAGGCCCGACTCCACCGAAAACGCGTTGGCCAGACGACTCATGTCGCGGGCGAGCCAGGCTTCCGCGAGGTTCGTCTGGGTTGGATCGAGCGCCGAACCACTCGTCTGAAGATAAAGATCCTTGTAAGTGCTCGTCGATCCTCCCTGGCAACAAAACAAATCTAGATTTGTGACAGGGTTGCCGTCCTGGTCACTCTCGAGTCGGAATGCCATGCCAAAGCCATTCTTCGTGATCAGATCGCGGACCACGGCTGGCCAGACTTTGCCGGTCGCCGGATAATCGGGCACGATCAGCGGTTCACTCTGGTCGCTCGTGGGATCGGTTGGGTCGGAAATCTGACTCACTAGAAGTTGATCAAGCAACGAACCGCCGGGATTGGTCACGTATGTCTGATCGGGATTCTGGGTGAAGCAGAGGTAACGGATCGCCATGGGCAAGGTCCAGAGTCGGCGAGGGTCCGGATCTCGAACGACAAGCGGATCGAGAAAAGTTGGGAAGCTATTTCCTTGATCGTCCACGGCGTCGGCATTTTCCGGAGTGGAATTCGGCAAACCTTGCGGGTTAAACCGGACGACAATGTCGGTCGCCAGATCAGAGACCGTGGCCGGAGAGTCGGCATTGCGAAGCAATGCTCCACCGATCGGCGTATCCCACTCCCGGATGGCAACCCCGACGGCCAGGAAGGTTACCTGTTCTCGATCCGGTGCCAATCCGAGTTCGGGTACCTGCGCGAAACCATCGAACAAGGCTTCCGGATTCCCTTCGGGATCGAACGTCAGGACAACAAGCCTGTCATCGTTGATCACGACTCCCGGAAGCTGAGAGTCAACCGATAACGCGTCCTGAAATGAATTGGGGACTGTGGGCGGATTGGCCTGATCAAAAACATAGCGAAAGCGGGCCACGCCTGCATCGGCCCCTTCGCGATAGTGGATCGACAAAACACGAATATTGAACAAATATTCGTAATTTGCGATGCCTCCTGCTTGATAACGAAAAACACCGACTGTCGTCGCGGGGCGGGCGAGCGGAATGCTCGGAGATTCAATCGAGGCGAATGGGACCATCAGAGACAAACTCCGTCAGCTTCCCATCAAGCCATGACGCTGCAAGGTGGCGATCAAGGCGTCGACCTTGGCAGACAGGCTGGTAAAATTATTGTTGATCGCCGACTGCGAGAAGGTTGTGCCCACGTCGAGAATGGTATTGGAAGCGACCCCGACACTCGTCGTCAGCGGAGCAACCGGGGCCGCTTGCGAGGCCGGTGATGCCCCGAAGAAGCCAAGCAGCATATTGACAGGGTCGGCAACAACCAGCGGCGTGGCGGTCGACGAAACCGCAACCTGCAGGATTCCGTTCATCGTATCGCCTGCCTTCAGAACAAATCCTAGCCCTGTCCCAGCGATCGCATAAGAGACGCGCTGGTCGATGATCTGACGCCTTCCCGGCGCCGGCGTGATCCGCGGACCCGGTGCCGGG
>JAJYCH010000688.1 GCA_021778575.1 Planctomycetota bacterium | reverse complement strand
CCCGGCACCGGCACGTCCACCCCCGCCCAGCCGAAGGTCAGGCCCAGGCCGCCGTCGCGGGACTGGACGAGGAACCATTGGGCCGTCGGGGGTCGGTAGACGGCGAGGTCGGTCCGCCCGTCGCCGAAATAGTCGGCGGGAACCGGGATGTCGCCGGGGAAAGCGAAGGTCTTGATATAGGTGGAATTGGTGGCGCTCAGATGAATCACGAAGTTGCACGCCGCCGGCTCGAAAACAGCGAAATCGGCATGTCCCAGCCCTTCATAGTCCCCCGGAATCGGCGTGCTGTATGGAATCCCCAGTGGAACCACCTCGTAGGCTCCGGTGATCAGGTCGGTGACGTAAAACGTACTGGTGCTTGGTCGATAGACAGCGACATCGGCGTGGCCGTTGCCGTAATAGTCGGCCGGAACCGGAATGTCGCCGTTGATGGCGAATGTCTTTCCCACGATGCTATTGGTCGACGACATCCTGATGAAGAAGGTGTTCGTGCTTGGCCGGAAGATCGCGAAGTCGGTCTTGCCATCGCCATCGAAATCGGCCACGACCGGCACGTCTCCCGCCTGGCCGAGCTGGACGACCAGGAACGCGCTGGTGATCGGATCATAGACGAAGAATGTCGAATTGCTCGGCCGGTAGACCGCGATATCCTCATGCCCGTTGCCGAAGAAATCGCCATGGATCGGCACATCTCCGGGAATACCGTATCTCACCGAATAGAGTGCAAGTGTGACCGGCCTCTGGATATTGAACGTATTATCGGAGTTCCCATAAATCGCCAGGCCACTGACGCCGTTGCCAAAGTAGTCGGCCGGATCATGGCGAATGTTCAGGTTCAGTGGTGGGCTCAATGGACCGACATTTCCGGCGGCGTCGGTCTGGCGGACCTCGATGGGAGTGAGCCCGTTGATGATCGCCAGAGCGGGGGTCAACTGGTACGAGCCATCGACGGTTGAGGCCGTGGTCGTGGCCAGGATCGATCCATTGAGACTGACCCACGAGACCTGATCGCCCGGCGTCGCGGTTCCGAAGACGGTTGGCCGGTTCAGCGTAGTGACGACTCCGGTCGCGAACAGTGCCTGGTCGGCCGGCAAGAGCGCCGGGACGTTGAGCGTGACCGGTGGTGTTCCGAGGATCGTCAGCAAGAACGTGCCGCTCGCCCGGCTAAGATTTCCGGCGGCGTCCACAGCCACGAGAGAAAGGACATAACTGCCGTCAACCAGGGGAGTCGACGGAGCGATGGTCACCGCCCCCGTCGTGGTGGACGTGGTGGTTCCGATGATCTGGTTCGCGGCGTTGAGCAGGCGAATCGTGAGGTTCGGCGTCGCCGTCGCGGTCAAGCGAGGCTGACGAATGCTGGTGAGGTGATCGCCGACCACGCCGGAATCATCGGCGGCGAGCAGGCTGGGTGTCGAAGGCGTCGCGGGGGTCGCCGTGATGATGGTCAGCGTGAATGTTCCGCCGGCCGGGCTGAGATTTCCGGCTCGGTCGGTCGCGACGGCGTGGATGGCGTAAGTTCCGTCGGCGAGGGCGTTATTCAGGCGGACCACGTACCCACCTGTCGGGCCCGAGTTGACGGTCGCATAAACCTGTCCGGCCGCCCCCAGGAGCTGAACCGTGGTGTTGATGGGCGCTGTGCCCGTCAGTCGGGGCTGAGCGACGTTGGTGGCGCTAGGTGTTCCCGAATCGTCGGCCGGATCGAGCGAGGGGATCGCTGGAGCCGCGGGCGGAGTCGCCAGGATGGTAAGCGTGTAAGCTGTTCCGAGCGGTCCGACGTTTCCCGCGAGGTCGGTCGCTCGGGCCTGGAGTGAATAGGTCCCGTCGGCCAGCGCGGTGGTCATCATGGCGGTAAAGATGCCGCTGACGTTCGTTGTCGTCGTCGCATAAACCTTCCCTGAACTATCGACGATCTGGACCGCCGATCCCGGCTCGGCGGACCCGGTCAGCCGAGGTTGTCGGACGTTGGTCACTCCGTCGCCGATGATTCCCGAGTCGTCCTGGAGAAGTAAGGTCAGACCAGTGGGGGCGACGGGGGGCGTTCCGTCAATGGTCACGCTTGATGAGCCGCTGGCGGGACTCTGGTTGGCGGCGGCGTCGATCGCCTCGGCCGTGACCTGGTAAGTTCCGTCGCTCCAGGGAGTCGTCACCTGGAGCGTGTAGGAACCACCGGTCGCAACGGCCGATCCGAGGATCGCGCCGTTGGCGGAGAGGATCTCGACCGTCGTTCCCGCCCGAGAGGTCCCGGTAAACCGAGGCTGACGGACGTTCGTCAGGGTTCCGCCCGGCGGACCCGAGACGTCCGCCGGGAGGATCACCGGGATCGACGGAGCGGGTGGCGCGACCGTCAGGATCGTCAATGCAAACGCCGTTGAAGTCGCCCCGAGATTCCCGGCGAGGTCGACAAGTCGCGCCTGGATCGCGTAAGTCCCGTCGGCGAGTGGTTGCGCCGGGGCGATCGTGAACGTCCCCGCCGAGACGGCTACCGTCGAGGCGAGAACGGTCGAACCGCTGAGGAGCTGGATCGTCGTGCCCGCCAGGGCGACGACCTGGAACCGGGGCTGTCGGACGTTGGTGATTCCATCGCCCAGAGTTCCCGAATCATCAGCCGGAACCAGTGAAGGCGTGGCGGGCGCGGTGGGTCCGACTGTCAAGACCGTGATCGACGTCGCTCCGCTGGGGAGGCTGGACTGACCGCTCGGCGAGAATTGCACGGCCGTATAGACGTAAATCCCCTGGCCGAGCGGGCCGGGATCACGGATCGAGCCCGGACCCAATCGGGTGGCCACAACCGAGCCGTTCCGGAGCAACTTCACGGTGTCCCCCATCGTGGCCGTGGTGATGTTGAACAGGGGTGAGGTGGCCGAGGTGATCCTGTCGGAGGAACTTGGTCCGGTATCGCTCGATGGGTCGAGCACCGGCGCGGACGTCGGCGAGGGGATCGCCCCGGGCGATTGCAGCGTGGCGACAAAGGCGCTGCTGATCCCGATCGCGGGGACCGTGGTCGAGCCAAACCGGATCGAGCTGGAGTAGGTCCCGGTCGCGCTGACCAGCCCCGAGGCGTTGATCGAGAGCCCCAGGATTCCGTTGAAATTGGACAGCCCGTCCTGAAGCGCGTAGAGCAGGTTCCCGTTGGCGTCAAAACCAGCGGCAAAGACATCGGTATAGCCGACGCTGGTCAGGTTGTCGGTTGAAGATCCAGGGTCGAAGTCGATCAAACCCTGAAAGGTTCCCCCGAGATTGATATTCCCGGTCGCGCCGATGGCCAGGCCGAGCCCTTTCGACCACCCGCCGGGTCCGACCAGCCCGTCGGCCCAGGCCAGTGTGCCGTTTGGACTCAGCTTGACGAGAAACGCGTCGAAGATCGGTCCGGCCGTGAGCGTGGTCGAGCCGA
>JAJYCH010000687.1 GCA_021778575.1 Planctomycetota bacterium | reverse complement strand
GTCGATTTCTTCGCGTTATCGGCGTCGATCTCTTCCTGGCTCCGGGTGTCGAACAACTGCTTGAGCTGGCCGAACGAGCGGAGCGCGACGCGGCCCGTGATCGCCTCTTTCGAGAGCGGGGGCGGCGGGGGAGCCGGCTTGGACGGCTTGGGCGGGACGACCGTGGCCGGGGGTCTGGGCTCGAAACGGCTGGGCGGGCCGCTCCGGCCTCCACCCCCCTGCCCTCCGCCGCCGGGACGCGGGCCGCCTCGACCTTGACCGCCCGCCGGACGGAAGTTGCTCTCGCGACCGCCGGTTCTGGGGGGCTCGGGCCGACGTTGTTGCTGAGGAGGACCTTCGCCCGATCCTTGACCGCCGACCGACGTTCCCACCGGAGGTGAGGTCAGGTTCGATGGCGTTCCTTGCTCGCGGCGTGGGCCTCGGCCCGGACCGCCTGGCCCCTGTCGACGTTCGCCGCCCCCTTCGCCTTGCGGGCGACGGGCACCACCGCCGCCACTGGCTCGCTCGCCTCGGGGGCGTTCGGTCCCGGGCTTGACCATCGTCAGGCTCACCCGCTTGCGCTCGCCGTCCACACCCATGACCCAGACGGTCACGACGTCGCCGACGCTCACCACGTCGTGCGGACTCTTGATGTAGCGGTTGGCAAGCTGGCTGATATGAACCAGGCCCGAGTCTTTCAGACCGATGTCGACGAAGGCGCCGAAGTCGACCACGTTCAGGACGGTTCCCTTCAGTTCCATCCCGGCGACCAGGTCTTCAAGTTTGAGCACGCCCTTCTTGAAGATCGGCTTTGGCAGGTCGTCGCGAGGGTCACGCTCGGGCCGGGCCAGCGCCTCGAAGATATCGCGAAGCGTCGGCTCGCCGACCTCGAGCTCTTTCGAGAGGGCCGGAAGGTCGGCCTCATCGAGCTTGGCGTGAAGCTGAGGGAGCTTCTCGCGATCACGGACAACGTCGGGGCTCAGCTCGAATTTTTCGAGGAGCTTCTCGGTCGAGGGGTAGCTCTCGGGGTGAACCCAGGTCCGGTCGAGCGGATTATCACCACCGCCAATCTTGAGGAACCCGGCGGCCTGAGTGAACGTGGCCGGTCCGACCCCTTCGACTTCAAGTAACTGGGCCCGACTGGTGTACGGACCCTGCGTGGTCCGACGCTCGACAACCCGGCGTGCCGTGAGCTGGTTCAGGCCCGAGACGTGACGGAGGAGCGGGACGCTGGCGGTGTTCAGGTCGACACCAACAAAGTTCACGCAACTGGCGATCACCCCTTCGAGCGACTCCTTGAGCTGCTTCGGGTTTACGTCGTGCTGATAGAGACCGACGCCGATGTTTTGCGGCTCGATCTTGACCAGCTCGGCCAGCGGGTCCTGCAAGCGTCGGCCGATCGAGATCGTACCGCGCACCTTGTCGTCGAAGTCGGGGAATTCTTCCCGACCGACCGGACTGACCGAGTAGACGCTGGCCCCAGCCTCGTTGACGATCACGTAGGCCAGTTGAGCAAGCTGTTCGTCGGCGGGGTGCGGCTTGGGGGGTGGCGGCGGCCCTTTGGGCTTGGCGGGCCGAGGCGGATGATCCGACTTGTTTCGCGGCTTCTGGTCGCGACCGTCGGCCTTCTTCGAGGGGGCGGGAGTCGCGGGAGCGGGTGCCTCGGTCGCCGGTTCGGCGGCGGGAGCCACGCTCGACTCGGCGGCGACCACCGCCGGAGCCCCCGCTTCGGGAGTGGGTTCGTTTGGCACCGGTTCGGCCACGGTTTCAGCGACCGGAGGAGCCGCCTCGACGGGGGCTTCCGGTGTTGCCGGAGCTTCCGGAGCGACCTCGGCGGCCGGGGTTGGTTCGGAGTCCGAATCGGGCGATCCACCCGAGATCGGGGGGACCGACTCGACGGTTTCCGATGGCTCGGCATGGGGTGTCCCAGCGTCGCCATTGGTCGATTCGGCAGGGATCTCCGAGGGTGGCTCGGCCGGTTCCTCGGCACTGGCGGCCGGCTCGGATTCGGCGGGATTCTCGGTGAAGACGGTGGGCGGGGCGTGGGGTGTCTCGAGCGCCGTGGCGTTAGGATTGTTGTGGAAGAACGTTCCCTCGGCGATGATCTCGGCGATCAGTTCCTCGGTCTCGCGGCAGGCGGTTCCGTTACCGATCGCGACGACGCCCACCTTGTGCTTGCCGACCATGTCCTTCAAGAACACCTTGGCTTCGTGTCGGCGATTCTGGGGCGGATGGGGGTGAATCACGCCGTGGTCGAGCAGTTCACCGTTCAGGCCCAGGACGGCGACCTTGCACCCGTTCCGGAAGCCGGGATCGATCGCCAGCACGACCTGCTTGGGAATGGGTGGCTGAAGCAAAAGACTCCGGAGGTTCCGCGCGAAGACATCAACGGCATGGCGTTCGGCCATCTCGGTCAGGTCGCGACGGACTTCGCGCTCCATGCTCGGGAGGAGCAGACGATCCAGCGCGTCGAGCGCCGATTTCCGGAAGAAATCGGCCTGCGGGTGGCCGTCGAGCGGGAGCTGCGTGAAGGTCGCGGCCTCGATCTCGGGGCGATTCACTTCGAGCTTGACCTTGAGCGGGCCTTCCTTGTCGCCTCGATTGATGGCGAGAACCCGGTGCGGTGGGATGTTGGCGATCGGCTCGGAATAGGCGAAATAGTCGCGATATTCGAGACCGTCCCCTTCGGGAATCTCGGCCTTGGTGGTCACGACCTTGGCGGTCTTCCAGACGACCCGACGGACGGCGTCGCGAACGACGGCCAGCTCGTTGATCGCTTCGGCCAGGATGTGCCCGACCCCTTCGAGGACCTTCTCCGTCGTCTCGATCTCTTTCTCGGCGCTGACGAACTCCTGAGCGGCCGATTCCAGATCGGTCAAGGTGTCGTCGTGATTCCAGATCCGGAGGGCGAGCGGTTCCAAGCCCTTGTCGCGGGCGTCGGAAGCCTTGGTCTTTTTCTTGGGCTTGAACGGAAGATAGAGGTCTTCGAGCCGCTTGGGATTGTCGGCGGCTCGGATGGCGGCGGCGAGCTCGTCGTTGAGTTTCCCCTGCGCCTCGATCGCTTTGAGAATCGTCTCCTTGCGCTCGGCCAGTTCGCGGAGTCGACCTACGCGCAGCTGGATCTCACGGATCGCGATCTCGTTCAGGTTCCCGGTCCGCTCTTTGCGGTAACGGGTGATGAACGGCACCGTGTTGCCCTCATCGAGCAACTGGACGACGCTCTCCACCTGAACGCGACGAATCTGGAGATCCTGCGCGATCCGGCCCAGGTCGACCTGAATCGGACTGTCCATCGCAAGGGGTACCTGAAAGGAGAACGGCGACAACACGACGGGGTCCGCCACCTCAAGTGGGGGTCGCGGAACAAGCGCGGATCAGCCTAGCTTTATCAATTTTCCGCTAGTGACCGCACACTTTATT
>JAJYCH010000686.1 GCA_021778575.1 Planctomycetota bacterium | reverse complement strand
CCCCACTCGAAACGTCCTGACAACTCGATCCTTCTCCTTCAAGGGGCTTGAATTGCCATGAGCAAGCCAGTGCCCGAGCCTGTTGAACCCGAGCAACTTGTTGCGCTGGCGACAGCCGTCATCAAGGCCGACCGATTTCCCGGTCTGGCCTCGATCGACGGCGACCAGCCTCGGGTCCGACCGGTCTCTCCCGTCCGGACCGATGGGTTCACGGTTTACGTCGCCAACCTCCGGGCCTATCACAAGACCCAGGAGATCGCCGCCAACCCCCGAGTCGAGCTTTGCTACCTCGACGAGAAACACGACCAGGTCCGGATCTCGGGCCGGGCCGAGATCGTTGACGACCGGGTCATCCTTCAAGAAATCTGGGACGCCAACCCATTGCTCCGAGGCTACCTGGGGACGATCGATAATCCGATGCTCATCGTCTACAAGATTCAGCCCACCCAGGTTCGCTACATGAAGGAATGGGCGCTCGACTATCACGAGGTCCCACTCGACGGCTCAAACCCTTCGAAATGACTTGAGGGTGCGAGCCTGGCTCTTGTGCCAGGCTCGCACCCTCATCTGTCGGATGCTGATTCTCGGTTCGCGACGAGACGATCAGGCGACCTGTCGGCCACTGAGCGCCCGGGCGATCACGATGAAGACGCAGGCCCCCAGGAACGAAACCAGGATGCTGCCCCAGAAGCCAGTGGCTCCCTGGACAAAGAAGCCCATCAAGAACCCGCCCACCAGAGCCCCAACCAGGCCGACCAGGATATCACCAAACATCCCGTAGCCGCCCCCCTTCATCATCAAACCGGCCAGCCAGCCCGAGATCAGGCCCACCAGGATCCAGGAGATCAGTCCACCAGGCATCATCGCGATATCGGCAAGGAAAAGAGTCATTGGTTCAGCTCCCCTGTAGCGAAAGGGGCCGATGTGCCGCCAATCAGCGACCTTTGGATCATCATCGGCTTACCTTGACGAAAGTTATGCCAATGCAACCGCCGGGCCAAATCGTCAAGAAGCCAAGAAATCGCGCACAGAGCCAACCGGAGGCCAGGAGAACGCCCCCGAATCACTGGCGACGAGCGGCACCACCTCGACCACCGACGCGCGATCGAGCGGCCCGAGCAGGTGCGGAAACGGATCAGGCGAATCGGGCGAGACCGCCCAGTCGATCGCGACCGTCAGCCGGTCGAGCGCGATCGCCAGGACAACCAGACCGTCGCGCCCCGCGAAGAACCGGTTCGCCGAACCGGCCACTTGCCCGGCCAGCGACGCATGAATAAATCCTTCGCTGGTCAGCGAATCCGGTTCGTAGCGTCCCGATTCCTGACCACGCTCCCAGTCGAGCCGGCTGGTGATATGATAAATCGTTGTCAGGTTCGCCAGATCGACAATCGTCTCGACCAGCCCCGCGTCGGTCCGACCGTTCCGACACGCCGCCGAGCCAAGGTGGATTTCCTTGATTCCCGCCTCGATGATCGGCCGGATCTGAGCCCGTGTGATCGAACCCCCGGCCATCACCGCGACCTTGCCGGCGGCTCGGTTGGTCAGCCCGACAAGTGTCGCCAGACCCTCGATCGCGGTCGGAGCCTGGCCCGAGGTCAAGACGCGATCGACGCCGAGCGTGATCAAATCATCGATCGCCTCGAACGGGTCACGAGCGGCGTCGAACGCCTTATGAAACGTGACGCTCATCGGCCGAGCCTGCTCGACCAGCCAGGCGGTTTTTTCAACGTCGACCCGGCCATCACGGGTCAAGCAGCCCAGCACGACGCCCGAAGCTCCCAGACCTTTCGCCGCATGGATATCACGCTTCATTGCCAGAAGTTCGTCGTCACTGTAGACAAAGTCGCCGCCTCGGGGACGGATCAAAACTTGAACGGGGATGGTCAGCCGTTCGCAAGCCACGGCGATCGCCCCGGCGCTGGGAGTCACCCCGCCGACGGCCAGATTCTCGCAAAGCTCGATACGTGAGGCTTGACCTGCCTTGAGCGCGGAGGAAAGACCTTCGACGCAGATCTCGACGGGGACTGACATAGGTGTTTCGCTCAAAAGATCGAAGAATGGGACCGATCAAATTTCGCCCAGTTCCGCCTCGGCGCGGGCAACGAGTTTCTTGAAATCGTCGTCGTTGAGCAAGAGCGTTGCCAGCGGCTCGACGCCTTCCTCGATCAGCGTGATCAACTCGGCGGTCCCAGATCGGAGGCCGAGCGATTCGCCGCGAGATTCGAGGGCTCGGGCCAGGATCTCGTCGAGGCTGAAGGCGGTCGAAACCCTGGCGATCCGCCGGGCGACTTCACCCAGTTCCTTGGCGTCGAGCGGGCTCCGGCCGTCGAGTCGGGCGGCCTCGGTGATGAGTAAGAGCGATTGAGCCAGTTGATTTCCGGCTCGATCTTGCTGACGCGTGGGTTTGGTGCTCATGCCAATCGTCCTCGATATCCATCATTCAAACCGCAGATGCTTCACCGACTCGCCCGAGTCGCGCAGCTCTTTCAAGCTATCGATGCCGACTTCCAGATGGGTCCGGACGTAGGTTTCATTCACGGCCTTGTCGCTCTGCGAGGTCTTCACCCCTTCGGGGCTCATCGGGTTGTCGGAGACGAGCAAGAGCGCCCCTTTGGGGATGTGGTTGGCGAAGCCGACGACGAAGATCGTCGCGGTTTCCATGTCGATTCCGAGGACGCGGACTTTGGTGAGATAATCCTTGAATGCCTCGTCATGCTCCCAGACCCGGCGGTTGGTGGTGTAGATCGTGCCGGTCCAGTAGTCGACCTTGTGCTTGACGATCGACGCCGAGACCGCCCGCTGGAGCCGGAACGACGGCAAGGCGGGGATCTCGGCGGGCAAGTAATCGTTGCTCGTCCCTTCGCCCCGGATCGCGGCGATCGGCAGGATGAAGTCGCCGACCTTCGTCTTCTTGAAACCGCCGCACTTGCCGAGAAAGAGCACCGCCTTGGGCTCGATCGCCGAGAGGAGATCCATCACCGTCGCCGCCATGGCGCTACCCATGCCGAAGTTGACGATGGTGACGTTCTCCGCCGTCGCCGAAGGCATCGGCCGGTCGCGACCGACGACCTCGACGCCAAACTTCTCGGCGAAAAGCTCGACGTAAAGGCCGAAGTTACTCAGCAAGATATATTCGCCGAACGACTTCAGCGGTCGGCCGGTGTAGCGAGGCAGCCAGTCGCGGACGATCTCGGATTTGGTGTTCAAGGGATCGGGTTCCTCAACCTCGGATCGTCGTGACCGCGGCCTTCACGTCGTCGCTATCGACCGGCTGACCGGCGAGGGCCTTCATGGCCAGTCCCATCGCCATTCCTTCCTTCGGGGCGGCCTTGATCTGGTCGAGCATTGGGGCGAGGGCCTCGGCGATCTGCTCGGGGGTCAGCGATGCGGGGACCCACT
>JAJYCH010000685.1 GCA_021778575.1 Planctomycetota bacterium | reverse complement strand
CGAACTGGCGACCCTGGGAGCCTTCTTGCCCGAAGGGACGGTGATCGACGGCGAGATTCTTCCCTGGCGCGACGAGGCTCCCTTGCCGTTCGCCCAGCTTCAGCGACGGATCGGCCGGAAGACCCTGGGCAAGGCAATCCTGGCCGAGGTTCCCGTCGTCTTGATCGTCTATGACCTGCTGGAATTCGCCGGACGCGACTTCCGATCCGAGCCGCTTCACGTCCGCCGGCAGACCCTGGAAGGGCTCGTTCAATCGGTCAACCTGCCCGATCGGTTGATTGTCTCGCCCGTGGTCGAGGCCGGATCGTGGGCGGGTCTGACGACGGCTCGCGAAGGTTCGCGAGCCCAGCAGGCGGAAGGGCTGATGCTCAAGGCCAAGGGGTCGCTGTATCACGTCGGCCGGAAGCGAGGCGACTGGTGGAAGTGGAAGGTCAACCCCTTCACCATCGACGCCGTCCTGACCGCCGCGCAGCGCGGGAGCGGCAAGCGGGCCAGCCTGTACACCGACTACACCTTCGGCGTCTGGGGCGACTCGGGACAACTGGTCACGATCGCCAAGGCCTATTCCGGTCTGACCGACCTGGAGATCGGCCGGGTGGATGCCTTTATCCGGAAGAACATGGTCGAGAAGTTCGGCCCGGTCCGGACGGTCAAGCCCGAACTGGTCTTCGAGCTGGCCTTCGAGGGGATTCAGCGGTCACCCCGGCACAAGTCGGGGATCGCCGTCCGGTTCCCTCGAATCCTCCGCTGGCGGGACGACAAGAAGCCCGAGGAAGCCGACACCCTGGCGAATCTCCGGGCGCTGCTCGATGGGGCGAATTGAGGAAGATCCCGCCAAATCTCGGTGCGGATTCGCTACCATTCTTCCCTCAAGCTGGTTCCACCTTTAGAGTAGAAGTCACGCGACGATCGATCGACCTTTTAGCTGACGCCGAACAGGGGTGGACGTGCCATGCGGAACCGGGCGGGACTCTGGGCGGTCGGGATTATCGGATTTGGTTTGGTGAACGGGTCGATGGCCCGGGCGCAGCAGGTTCCCAAGGCCGCCGATCCCTACCAGCCGACGGCCGCCGAGACCGAGGCGATCACCGCCAGGTCCGCCGAGCTGACGAAGGCGATCGACGCCCTGCAAGGCAAGGTGAGCGAAGGAACGTCGGGGCGCGACGCCCTGGCGGATATCGAGATCTGCCGGAAGGCCGCCGCCTGGATTCTCCGGTTCGGTGAATTCCACGAAGCGAAGGACGTCGCGCGAACCTTGAAGACACTGGAGAAAGGGATCGGCCGGGCCAAAGCGCTGGCCGAAGGTCAGGCCCCCTGGACCCAGGCGACCGGCGGAGTCGTTCGCGGCTACCGCTCGAAAGTCGATGGCTCGGTCCAGCCCTATGCGGTGATCGTCCCGACCAACCTGAAAACCGACGAACGGACCCGGCTCGACGTCGTGCTTCATGGTCGCGACGCCCGGCTGACCGAGGTCCGGTTTTTCGACGCTCACGATGGTAAACCGGCTCCCGGCGATCTGCCGGGCCTGGTCCTTCACGTCTTCGGCCGGACCAACAACGCCTACCGCTGGGCCGGTGAAACCGACGTCCACGAAGCGATTGACGCCGTGAAGCGGAACTATCTGGTGGATGACCGCCGGGTGGTCCTCCGAGGGTTCTCGATGGGGGGCGCGGGGGCCTGGCATCTCGGCCTGCACGACCCCAGCCGCTGGTCGTCGGTCGAGGCCGGCGCCGGTTTCTCCGAGACCATCAAATACGCCAAGCTCCACGACCCCTCCGAACTGATCCGTAAGGGTTTACGCATCTACGACGCTGTTGACGCCTCGATCAACGCCTTCAACGTTCCGATCGTCGGCTACGGCGGCGAGAACGACCCCCAGAATCAGGCATCGAAGAACATCGAGGACGCGCTCGTCGCCCAGGGTGTCGCGATGAAGACCGAGGGCTTGATGACCAAGGCCGAGGGGCTCGATTTTACCCGGCTGATCGGCAAGGGGATGGGCCACGCGGTTGACAAGGACAGCGCGGCGTGGATGAAGAACTTCCACGACGTCAGGGCCACCAAGGGGTCCGACCCCTACCCCCGGCAGATCCGGTTCGCGACGTACACGCTCAAGTCGAACAAGGTTGGCTGGCTGTCGATCGAGCGGCTGGTGGAACATTACCGGAAGGCGACAATCGAGGCCGAACTCGATGGCGATCTGGCCACGGTGACGACCGAGAACGTCGCCGCGCTCGCCGTGGCTCGACCCGCCGCCGAGACGATCCGGCTCGATGGCCAGGAGTTCCCGCTCCGCGACGCGGTTCAGGGTCTCTTGCCCGACGTCTACTTTCGGAAGACGCCCAAAGGGTGGGAACTCCTCGACCATGACGGCTCGCTCGACCTCCAGCGGAACACCCGGACCGAGAAACAGCCAGGCCTTCAAGGGCCGATCGATGACGCCTTCACCGGCTCGTTCCTGATCGTCCGCGGGACCGGAACACCGAACAATCCGAGGGTCCAGGACTGGTCCGACGCCCGGCTCAAGCGGTTCGCGGACGACTGGGCGCGTTATCTCAGGGGGGATCTCCGGATCAAGAACGACGTGGACGTCACCGATCAAGATATCGAAGGGAATCACCTGATCCTGTTCGGCGATCCCGGCTCGAACCGGCTGATCGCCCGGGTCTTGCCCGGCTTGCCGCTGAAGTGGTCGACGACCGAAGTGGAACTATCGGGAAAATATCCCTCGACCGACCACGTCCCGGTCCTGATCAACGCTAATCCGCTCAATCCTCTGCGCTACGTGGTGATCAACAGCGGCCACACCTTCGGGGCCAAGGAATTCGCCGGGACCAACGCCTTGCTTTACCCGCACCTGGGAGACTTCGCCGTCATCAAGATCGGCGAATCCGACGAAGTGAAGGGGGAAGGCTACTTCAATGAGAAATGGAAGACGCGTTGATCCGTTCGACCAACGGTTCATTCAGCCGACGAGCGACGGCGAACCCCGAGGTTCCAACCTTCGTTCGATGTTCAGATCGGTATTCTTGAATGCAATGCGGAGCGTCTCCGGCGAGTAACGGCGTCGGTGCCCCTGGATCGCGTCGAATTGGGCCTGGTCCAGTCCCGCCGAGACAGCGCTTTGATGGCCAAAATTCCGGCTCAGGCGAACCGGGACCAAATGAGGGTCGGCCGTCTGGATGGTATCGAGAATCGGCGGTGGGAGCCGGTCATGGTTCATTGCATTCAACAACAAGTCGATTCAAGCCATCGAGGAGAGCGAAGCGGATCAAGACCAGGGCAAGCCCGCCACCCGGGAGAAATTTTAAGAACCGGCGAGGGATCACGACGCGGGTGTCCCCGTATTTTCTTGGGGTCTCTGGTCAACCCTGTCCTTGTCGCTTCCTGAGGAAGCCCGCTCTGGAG
>JAJYCH010000684.1 GCA_021778575.1 Planctomycetota bacterium | reverse complement strand
CGGCCTGTTCTTGCTTCTTTTCTTTTATCGAGCCGTGCTGTTCCAGGGGGAACAGTTCGGCTTCCGCGACTCGGCCCATTATTACTATCCGCTCTACCACAAGGTCCAGGACGAGTGGAACGCCGGCCGCTGGCCGCTCTGGGACCCATCGGAGAACGCGGGGATGCCGCTGCTGGGCAACCCCACGGCGGCGGTGCTGTATCCGCTCAAGACGATCTACGCGGTCCTGCCTTATGCGTGGGGCGCCCGGCTCTACGCGATCATCCACACGGCGCTGGCGTTCGCGGGAATGGTGGTCCTCGTCCGGTCCTGGGGAACAAGCTGGGTGGGCTCGATGATCGCGGGCCTCTCTTATGCGTTTGGCGGCCCGGTGGTCTTCCAGTACTGCAACATCATTTTTCTGGTCGGCGCGGCATGGGTCCCCTGGGGGATTCTGGCGATCGACCAGTGGGTCCGACTCAAGCGGCCGAGGGCGCTGGCGCTCCTGGGGGTGGTTCTGGCGCTTCAGGTCCTTGGCGGCGATCCCGAATCGGCCTATCTTCTGGGTCTCTGTGGCGGAGGTTACGCCGTGGGGCTGACCTGGGTCGATCGCTACGGCCCGTGGAACTTCCGGCTCTGGAAGTGGCTGCCGCTGGTGGTTCTGGCGCTACTGGCCTGGGTGGCGATCACCTTGTTGCTGGCGGCGAAACTCCCCGGTTTTCGCCCCGAGCCCAACGAGACTTCCTGGGGTCCGCTGGTCCGCTGGCTGACCTCGGGCAAGATGCCGGTCTTTCGCAAAGCGATGTTCGAGGGGCCGGTCTCGTCGGTGTTCTACACTCCGTGGATTTCCAAGCTGGTCGCGGCGGCCTGGGGCCTGACCGGGTTGATCCTGGTTTATCGGTGGTGGCGTCGTGGGACCGAGAGCCGGCCCCTGGTCCCGATCCTCGCCGGTCTGGCGGCCTCGGCCGTGCTGGCCGGTGGTCTGTCGGCCGCGCAGATGGTTCCGGCGTTCGAGTTCACCAGCCTGACCAGCCGGGCGACCGATGAAGCCGGGCACGACATGTACCCGTTCAGCCTCGAACCGTATCGAGTGGTCGAGTTCCTGGTTCCGGGCGTGTTTGGTCGGCGGTTTGGCCAGCCGGTGATGTGGATGGATCTGATCTTCGCTCAGTTGCAGCACCGGATCTGGGTTCCGTCGCTCTATCTGGGAGGTCTGACGGCGATCCTCGGTCTGGGAGCGTTCGGCTTCCGCGGTGGACCTCCCTGGCGGGCCTGGATGTCGATGATCGCCGCCGTCAGCCTGATCGGATCGTTCGGCGAGTTCTCCAGTCCGCTGACCGCGGCGCGATTCGTTCCGTCACTGGAGAAGAGTCTCGGGCCGCTCGACCTGAAGCAGACCAACGCCGTCCGGCTCGACGGCTATCTCCGGAACGGCGACGGCAGTCCTTATTTCTTGATGAGTGAGCTTCTGCCTGGATTCTCGCAGTTCCGCTTTCCGAGCAAGCTGTTGACGTTCACGACTCTGGCGCTGGCCGCGCTCGGGGGTCTGGGCTGGGATCGGGCCGTCCAGGCTCGGTCGCGGCGTCTCGCCTGGTTCACGCTCCTCGGCTCGGCTTCGAGTCTGGTCGTTCTGGCCGGCGTGCTCGTTTATCAGACCACGATCGTCGGAGAATTCGAGGAAGCGAAGCAACTCTCGATCGTCGGCAAGCTCGACATCCCCGGTGCCGTGCTCGACCTGAAGCTGGCGTTCTTGCAAAGCTCCGTCATCCTCGGGGCGAGCGGATGGCTCCTGCTCCTGGCCCGTCGACGGGCCGACCTGGCCGGGATTCTGGCGCTCCTGGTGCTGACCGTGGACCTCGGGCTGGCCAATTCCGAGCTGATCCAGACCGTTCCGCAATCCGACTTCGAGGTCAATCCCAAGGTTGCGCGGCTGATCGAGGAGGCCGAGCGGCGCGACCCTTCACCCGGGCCGTATCGGATTCATCGGGTCCCGTCCTGGAGCCCGATCATCTGGCAAAAGACCCAGTCCGACGACCGGGTCCGCGACTTCGTCCGCTGGGAGCACGAAACGCTTCAACCCAAGTACGGCATGCTCCACGGGATTGATTACGCCCAGACCATCGGCGTGGCCGAGCTTTACGACCACTCCTGGTTCTTCGCGCCGTTTCCCCGATCGGTCCGACCCGAAGGCGCGAAGCTGCTGGGGATCAAGACCGGCGAACAGATCGTGGTTTACCCTCGGCGCGGCTACGACCTCTGGAACTCGCGTTACTTCGTCTTGCCCGCCTTGCCGATCTGGAACGACGTCGACCGCGGGAACGCCTCGTTCCTCCCCCAGTCCGAACGCATCTATCCGTCGGACGAGATCCTCAACGGCGATCTGAACGACCCGAAGGTCAAGCACTGGACCGACCAGGAGGACTTCCAGATCCGCCGGAACCTGTCCGTGTTCCCTCGGGCCTGGGTGGTTCACCAGATCGAGTTTCGCCAGCCGATCACCGGGCTGACCCGGAGCACCCGCCGCGAGACGATGGAGGAGATCCTCTTCTCCGACGACCCGTTCTGGCAAGACTCGCAGCGGAAGTTCTACGACGCCGAGAAACTCGCCTGGATCGAGGTTCCCGATGAGGATCGGACCGGGCTGGCGAAGTACGGTTCGGGCAAGCCGCCGGAGACCGGGGAATCCGTCAAATACGTCACCGAGGAATCCGGACCGCAGCGCGTGGTTCTCGACGTCAACCTGACCGTGCCGGGGATCGTCGTCCTGGCCGAGATCTTCTATCCCGGCTGGAAACTGACCATCGACAACCAGCCGGCGCCGATCCTCCGGGCCAACCGGGCGATGCGCGGAGCGGCCGTGGAGGCGGGCAAGCATCGACTTGTCTATACTTACGATCCGCTCTCATTCCGGGTCGGCGTGATCGTGAGTTTGACGTCGATGGTCGTGCTCGTGGGCTTTCTCGCCTGGAGTTCGTGGCCGAGACGCTCGCGATGACGCGAGGGACAGGTAGGGAATAACTTCCCGCCCAGAAGAGGACAAGGGTGGCAGGGGTTACGGGACACAGTAACCCCTGTTCACCCAGACGCGGAGAAATCGGGAAGTTAATAACGGCCCGTTCCTTAATCCTTACTTGTTGACCATCCGGTGAATCCCATCCCAGTCAGCGGGGGGCGGCGATTCGAGGAATTCGCGACAGCGCGCGATGAGAACCTTCGAAGGGCCATCGTCGGGGTACAGAGCAATGATCCGCTCGAAGTAGTCGATGGCGGTTTGCCAATCGCGCCTCCGGTAATGTTCGAGAGCTCGCCTGGCCAGGTCGACTCGTTCGATAAGCTCGGGACTGGCCCGGTCTTTCCGTTCGCGCAATTCATAGATCAGCATTCCCTCGGTCTTTCCCTTGACCGAGACCCAGTCGACCGGCCGTGCGATGACC
>JAJYCH010000023.1 GCA_021778575.1 Planctomycetota bacterium | reverse complement strand
CAACCTCGTCCCCGAGGAGCGTCGGGCGATTCTGGAATTGAAGGCCGAAGGGTTGTCGAGCAAGGAAATCGGCGACCAGCTCGGGATCAGCGAGCGAACCGTCCAGCGTGTGCTGGAGGAACTCAGGCGCCGGGTCTTCACCGAGGATTGACCGAGATGGGCTCGATCGCCAGATCGGGGACGTGGGACGAGGCGTCGTCCCCCGCCGCGACCCGGCTTGCCCGCCGTTACGAAGACGCGTGGCGAGATCCCCGGCGAAAACGCAAACCCGATCCCGCCGAATTTCTCCCGGGCGGGATCGACGACACCACAACGCCAGCCGCCTGGCTCGCCCTGCTCCGCGCTGACCTGAATCTCCGCTGGGATGAAGGCGAATCGGTCCGGGTCGAAAACTATCGCGACCGGTTCCCCCAGCTCGACGCCGAAACCCTCGTCGCGCTGTGTTACGAAGAATTTTGCCGCCGCGAGGAAGACGGGCAGGCTCCGTTTCCGGCCGAATACGACGAGCGCTTTCCCGATCTCTCGGAACGGCTCCGGCGCGTTTTCGACATCCACGAGATCATCGGTAACGCCGCTTCCACGGCGCTGCATCTGCCCGGACCGGACCAGACCCCCTTTCCTGAGTCGCAGCAGACCATTGCTGGATTCTACCTGGTCGAGGAACTCGGTCGAGGGTCATTCGCCCGGGTCTTTCTGGCCCGCGAGCGACAGCTCGCCGATCGGCCGGTGGCCTTGAAAGTCGCGCGGACCGGCTCACGCGAGCCGCAGACTCTGGCGCGGCTTCAGCACACGCATATCGTTCCGGTTCACTCGTACCGGACCGATCCGGTCACGGGTCTCCACTTGCTCTGTATGCCTTATTTCGGTCGCGTGACTCTCTCCCGACTTCTGGCGGAGCCAGGGGCTCGGGTCGCGCCCTCGGGGGCCGAATTATTGGCGGCACTCGATCGGATCGACCCGCTCGAAACGAAGCCAATGACCTCGTCCGCCCGTGCGACTCTGGCCGAACTCTCGTTCGCGAGAGCGATCGCCTGGTGGGGCGCGCGGCTTGCCGAAGCGCTGGCGCACGCTCATGACCGGGGAGTCCTGCATCGCGATATCAAACCGTCGAACGTGCTCGTCGCCGGCGATGGTTTGCCGATGCTCCTCGATTTCAACCTGGCGGGCGAGCCCTGGGCCGAACGAAATGAGTTCGAGCCCGACCACCTTGGTGGAACACTGGCTTACATGGCGCCGGAACACCTGGAGGCGGTCGCGCAAGGTCAGGACGATCGCCTCGACGCTCGGGCCGACCTGTTCTCGCTTGGAGTTCTGCTTTTCGAGGCGCTGACCGGTTCTCGACCATTCCCCACTCCGACAGGAAGCTCGGTTCCCGAAGCACTTCATCGAGCGGCGGAAGATCGCCGACGCGTTCCCCCCCGGATCTGCGTGGATCATCCCGAGATCCCCGCCTCGCTCGAACGGGTGATCCGCCGTTGCCTCGCACCCGATCCCTCGCTGCGTTACCCGAATGCCGGCGAACTGGCGGGCGACTTGCAAGCAGTCGCCGACGACCAACCGCTGCGCTGGACTCGCGAACCGCTGGTGGTCCGGGCGATTCGCAAGGTTCGTCGGTCGTGGCGCAAGGCCGTTCTCGTAGCCATCGTCGCCGGCTCGGCTGTCGCCCTGGTCATGAACGGACTTCGCGAAGGACAGGAGCAAAAACGGATCGAGACTTCGGTCATTCAGCTTCTCGATGAAGGTCGGCAAGCCATCAAGGTCGATGACTTCGTGACCGCGACCGCGCGATTTCAGGAAATCAAACGGCTCACGGCAAATCGACCCGACCTCAACCATTTGACCTTCCAGGCCGTCAAATATCTTGGCCTGGCCCGAATTTCCGGTCAGATCCGTTCCGACGCGGATCGACTGGGGGAGCAGGTCACCAGGCTCCGTTATCGGATTCTCGACGGCGCGGAATCCGATCAACAACTGGCGACTCTGCTGGCTCCGTTCCGGGTCCTGGATAATCCCGACTGGATCAAGCAGCCGCAGTTACAGTCGCTCGATCGCCAGCGGCGCTCGATCTTGATTCGCCAGGTCGACGAGATTCTCTTCCAGTTCACCTTGGGAATCGAGCCGCGCGACGGTCGAGAATCACGCAGGGGAATCGAGCTTTGCGATCGGGCGCTGGCCTTCACCGATGATCCCAAGCCGTGGCGAGCCCTCCGGTCGTGGCTCGATCAATCGCCGTTGCCGACGCTGAGTGAAGACCCCGCCACGGAGAACTCGGCGAAGGCCGCGTTCGAATGGGCTTTGCTGGCCGATCGGCAGGCTAAAGCTCGATCCGCCCGATCCTGGCTCGGCCGGGCGATCCAGCTCGACGAAGGAAATGCCTGGTATCATTTCCACCTGGCGACCATCCTGGCTCGCGACGATGCCGAGGCCGCGATCGATCAGTTCAGCCGGGCCATCGCCGTGGAACCGGGCAATCGGCGGTTCCGGATCGATCGCGCCCGAGCTTATCGGTCGATCGGCAAGTGGAGTCTGGCGAACGAAGAGGAAGAACTGGCTATCCGCCTGGCTCCGGAACCTAAAGGCCCGATCGATCAACCGTCGCGGTGATCGTCGAGGTAATTCTCGACGATCGATCGCAGGCCGCCATCGACCTCCAGGCCGAGCCCTCTTCCCTTCGCCACCGCTTCGGCGGCCGACCAGCCGGCCGCGTTCGCCTGATGGATCAAGACCAGAGCCGCGGCACGTCCCCCTTTCCGGCAATGGACCATCACCTTGCCGTGGGCATCGATAAAGTCGCAGACAGCTTTGACGCCGACCTCGCCGAGTGGCCCGCCAACTCCCATGTGAAGGTAGTCCATACCCAGACCGCGAACCTTCTCTCCCTCGGCTGTCGTGCTCAGCGGCTGCTCGGGCTCGCCATCATTCCGAAGGTTGATGACCCCAGTGAATCCTTCGGCCTTGAAGCGGACAAGATCAGACTCCGACGGCTGGTCGCCAATGGTAATCTGGGGGGTGATCGCTCGCTCGAACAACATCGTGCAGTCCTTTACGGTTCGCCATCGGTCGGAAGGAGAGTCGCCGACCTCCTCAGAAGCTAACGCAAAACGAAGCCAATCGCCAGCTTTCCCGACTTTTCTTCGAGATTCGATCTTGACTGTCCTGACGATAAACCGACAATACTTACCGTTCGGTATAAGGTTTGAGGAGTTTCAACGTCTTGATCAAGGAATCGAAGACAGACGCCGAAACATCCGTTGCGGATCGGACTTCGGGCGAACTGGCCACGCACATCGCCCGGGTGGCCGCCCGGTTGTTCGCCGAACGTGGTTACGACGCCACCTCGGTTCGTGAGATCGTCGAGGCCGCCGGCGTGACCAAGCCGACCTTGTACTACCATTTTGGTAGCAAGCAAGGGCTGGCCGAAGCGCTTCTGACCAAACCGATGAAGCAATTCGTCGCCGCGCTTCGCGACCTCATTTCCAGCGAATCCGACCCGATCAAGCTGGTCCGCGCGATGTTCGCCAACTTCATTCAGTTCATGGCCCACGAACCCGACCGCAGCCGATTTCTCTACGCGATCTGCTTCGGCCCGCAAAACTCCAGCCTCCGCGACGAGATGCATCTATTCGGCGAAGCCATCGAGGCCGCGACCGCGGATTGTTCGAGCCGACTCGCCGAAGCAGGACTGATCGACCGAGCCCGGATCGATGCCTGCTCGCAAGTCATTCGGGGACTGATCATGTCCTCGACGATGGATCATATCATGGTTGGTTTTCCCCTGGAACCGGGATTGGCCGATCGCCTGGTCGTCGATCTGCTTCAGGGGTTTGGGCAGCCCGGTTGTATCGCTGGTGATGTTCCCGAACAAGAGCGAGGCATTCCGTCATGAACGGTCTTCGAGCGGTTTTATGGACAATCTCGCTTTGCTTGCTCTCAATCTCTGCCGGTTGCGGCGGCAAGGAAGACAAGGGTGACGAGGCCAAGCAGGAGGTTCGGGTCGTCCCCGTGACCGTGGCCGAGGTGGAGATCCGCCCGATCGAGCGGTCCGTCGGAGCGGTTGGAACGTTGAAAGGGTGGGACGAGGTCACCGTCGGCGCCAAGAAGATTGGCCGGGTGGCCAAGGTCCGTCACGACATCGGCGATCGGGTCAAGCCCGGGGAACTCCTGGTCGAATTCGAGACCAATGACGCTGAACTGGCGCTCGATCAAGCCAAGAAGCAGCTCCTGGCGGAGCTTGCCAAGGTTGGCGTCTTTCTCTCGGAATATCCCGACCGGATTCCGACCGAGAAAGAGATCATGATCGAGAATCTGCCGACCGTGGTGCAGGCGAAAACCGTGGTCGAGCGTGCCGAGCAGAATCTGGTGCGCGAACGAAGCTTGATGAGCAAAGGCGCGGGGATGCGTCAGGAATTGCAAAATACGGAGAACGACCTCCGGAATGCCACGGCGGCTTACGACAACGCGATCCAGACCGCGAAGTCGATCGTCGTGAATGCCCTGGCCGCGGCGGTCCGGGTCAAGATCATGGCCGAAGCAATCAAGGATATGGAGATTCGTGCCCCCAAGCCGACCCTGGCGCCGGAAGGCCTGAAAGCCCCACTGAGCTACGCGGTGACCAAGAAATCGGTCTCCGAGGGACAGATGGTTCGCGAGGGGGATGCCTGTTGCGAGCTGGTGATCGAAAACCCCTTGCGGGTCTGGCTGAATATCCCCGAGCGTTTCGTCTCCGAGGTCAAGGCTGGCCAGGAAGTCCGGATCTCGGTTTCGTCTTATCCCAAGGAGACGTTTCCCGCGTTCGTCACGCGAATCAACCCGATGGTCGACTCGTCGAACCGGACGTTCCAGGTCGAGGCGACCGTCCCGAACGAGGAAGGAAAACTTCGGCCGGGTGGCTTCGTCAAGGCATCGATCATCACCAACAAGAACGCCCGGGCCGTGACGGTCCCGCTCGATTCGATCGTTCGCTTTGCCGGAGTGACCAAGCTGTTCATGGTCCTGAAGGATCAGAAGCAAGCTCGATCGATCGCGGTAGAGATCGGCGAGGAAGGCCCAGGCTGGGTGGAGTTGCTCACCCCTTTGCCCGAGAACGCGCGGGTGGTCACCACCGGTCAAAGTCAGCTTGCCGACGAGACGCCTGTCGTCGTCAAATCTCCCGAAGCGACCACTCCGGCCCGAGATCCCGCCGTCACCGAAAAACCGGTGGAATGATTCACAGCGAAATTTGTACCGGTGGTCGCTCGTTCTGCACAGCGTCGTCATTCGTTCCCTGAAACCAGAAAACCCGGATCTCCAGAGGTCGACTGATGACAATCTCCGACATCTGCATCAAGCGACCTGTGTTCACCTGGGTCCTCGTGGCTCTGCCCGTGGTCCTCGGGGTCGTGGCGTATGGCAACCTGGGGGTCGACCTGTTCCCGAACGTCGACTTCCCGGTCTGCACCGTGACGACCTCGCTCTCCGGGGCCAGCGTCGAGGAGATGGAGACGACCGTCACCAAGCCGATCGAGGACATCATCAACACGGTCTCCGGGATCGACGAGCTCCGCTCGACGACTCAGGAAGGGATCTCGGTCGTCACGGTCCAGTTTCTGCTTTCAAAAGATGGCGATGTCGGAGCACAAGAAGTTCGCGACAAGGTCAGCTCGATCCTGACCAACTTGCCCGAAGGGACCGAGACCCCGATCGTCAACAAGTTTGACACTGATGCGATGCCCGTGATGGCCCTGGCTGTTTCGGGCCGGCGTGACATGCGTGAGGTAACCGAGATCGCCCGGGTCAAGATCAAGGAGCGTCTCGAGACAGTCGCCGGCGTGGGGGCCATCAACCTCGTCGGTGGTCGGACCCGGTCGATCAACGTCACCGTCGAGGCCGACAAGCTCGCGGCCTACGCGCTATCGATCGATGAGGTCAAGACAGCGCTTGAGCGTCAAAATCTTGAAGAACCAGGCGGACGAATCGATCAGGGTTCGCGTGAGATGGTTCTCAGGACTCTGGGCCGACTGAATACCGCTCGCCAGTTCGACAACCTGATTATCACCAACAAGGGTGGCACGCCGATCCGGATCAAGGACGTCGGCCAGGCAGAGGATTCCTTCGAGGAACCACGAACCAAGGCCCGGCTGGACGGTGCGAATGCGGTCAGCCTGACGATCCAGAAACAGTCGGGAGTGAACACGGTCAAAGTGGTCGACGACCTTCAAAAACGGCTTCAGGAACTCAAGTCGAGCCTGCCGCCGGATATCAAGATCGTCGTCACTCGCGACACTTCCAGGTTTGTCCGGAAATCGATTGAAGAAGTGAAGTTCCACCTCTTGCTGGCCGCCGGGCTGGTGTCGGCGACGATTCTTCTCTTCATTCGCGACTGGCGAACGACGATCATCGCGACGCTGGCCATTCCGACATCGATTATCCCGACCTTCCTGTTCATGTCGTACATGGGATTCACGCTCAATAATATCACGATGCTTGCGCTGATCCTGGCGATCGGGATCGTGATCGACGACGCAGTGGTGGTTCACGAGAATATCTTCCGCCATATGGAAGAAGACGGAATGGATGCCATGGAAGCGGCCAGCGTGGGGACGAGCGAGATCGCCCTGGCCGTGCTGGCAACCAGTCTCTCGCTCGTCGTGATCTTCTTGCCGGTCGCGTTCATGGGCGGGATTGTCGGTCGGTTCTTCTCAAGCTTCGGTTACACTGTGGCATTCTCGGTCCTGATGAGTCTCTTCGTCTCGTTCACGCTGACGCCGATGCTCTGCTCGCGGTTTCTCAAGATCGAGACGAGCGAGGGAGGACATACAAAGTCGAAAGACGGCTTTATTTACCGGATTGTTGACACTGTTTATAGCGCGGTCCTGCGGTTCTCGCTCCGTTTCAAGTGGTTGATCGTCCTGCTGACGTTCGGAGTGATCGTCAGCACGGTACCGATCGGCAAGATGCTTCAGATGGGGTTCGTCCCGCGTGACGATCAGAGCGAGTTCGAGGTCGTGGTCACCGCGCCGGAAGGTTATACGCTGGAGCGGACCGACCAGACCTTGAAGGAACTCGAAGCCAAGCTCTGGAAGCTCAAAGGAACCCAGCACATCTTCACCAGTACCGGCGAGGTTGCCGGTGGTCGGGTCGTCAAGGGAGAAGGCAACGTTACCAAAGGGACGATCTATGTTCGTCTGGAAGATCTTGAAGACCGGAAGACCAACTACACTCAGTTTGAGATCCAGAATCAGGTCCGTAAGCTGCTCGAAGCCTATCCCGACCTCCGGACCAGCGTGAACGACGTTTCGCAGTTTCAGGGAGGGAGCCGCTCCCAGACCTTTCAGGTGAATCTTTCCGGTCCCGACCTCTCCCGACTCTCCGAGTATGCCGACCGTCTTGTGCTTGAATTGAAGAAAGCGGGCGGAATCGCCGACCTCGATACCACCCTGTCACTCCGGAAGCCCGAAATTCAGGTGTCGATCGACCGCGAACGGGCCAGCGATTTCGGGATTCCGGTCGGTACGATCGCCGATAGTCTGAGAATCCTGGTCGGCGGTCGCCCGGTCTCGAAGTTCAAGGATGGCGATGAACAATACGACGTCTGGCTCCGCGCACGGCCGGCGGATCGTGATTCACCCCGCGATGTCGGTAGTCTCCGGCTGCCTTCATCGAAGTCGGGTCTGGTCCAGCTCGACGCCATCGCCGATCTTTCCGAGTCGCGCGGGCCGACCGAGATCGAGCGTTATGGCCGCCAACGGATCGTGACGGTCCTGGGCAATCCCGAGTCTATTCAGTTAGGCGACGCGGTGAACCGTGCCCAGAGCATTCTGAAAAAGATGGACCTGCCTCCCGAATACGGGTTCGTACTGAGCGGTCAGGCGAAGGCAATGGCCGAGACGGGTTATTACTTCGTGATCGCGTTTGCCCTCTCTTTCCTCTTCATGTATCTGATTCTCGCCGCCCAGTTTGAAAGCTGGATGCAACCCGTCGCGATCATGATGGCGCTGCCGGTCACGATCCCGTTTGGTCTGCTCTCGCTGGTTCTCTTCCACTCGCCGATGGATATCTATGCGATGTTCGGCCTGTTCATGCTGGTCGGTATCGTCAAGAAAAACGGGATCTTGCAGGTCGACTCGACAAACCAGCTTCGAGCCCGAGGCCTCCCTCGTCACGAGGCGATCATCGAGGCGAACCGAACGAGACTCAGGCCGATCTTGATGACGACGGCGATGCTGGTGGCCGCGATGGTGCCGATCGCCCTCGGTCAAGGACCTGGTGCTGGTGCTCGGGCAAGCATGGCGAAGGTGATCATTGGAGGCCAGGCCCTGTCGCTGGTTCTCGCCTTGATCGTCACGCCGGTGTTCTATGTTCTGCTCGATCAGTGGGTCAACTTCATCCGACGGATCGGCATTCGCTTCGCGGTCCAGCCCCGACCGCGTTCGGAAGCAACTCCGATCGAAAAGCCGGCGAGCCGCCATCCGATCGAATCGCTGAATTGATGGCCCGACCGAGAACCTGAAGGTCAAGGTCGGAAGGTCGCGGATTTCCAAAAAATGGTTGGGAATCCGCGATCTGCCGATGTAAGCTGAAGTTGTTGAAGGTATTCTTGTCTTTGACTCATTCTCCCCCCCGCCGCACTCCGTCAGACCGCTTCGTCGCGTACTGTTCGAATTCGATTCGATCCAGCCCACCGAGGAACGACGTGATGGATGCAATCCGGGATGTCTTTGAAGTTGGGCCGCGAATCCTCGCTGCGGTCATCCTCCTTGCTCTCATTTCATCGGTAAGCGATTCTTTCGGCGACGAACCGGCCGAACCCTCCTGGACCGACGCCCAGCGTCAACACTGGTCGTTTGTGCCGCCCAGACGTCCCGCGCTTCCCGATGTCCAGGGAAAGAATTGGGTCCGCAATCCGATCGACGCCTTCATCCTGAAGTCGATCGAAGCGGCTGGGCTTGCTCCCGCAGTCGAGGCCGATCGAGCGACCTTGATCCGTCGCCTTCGCTTCGATCTGACCGGCCTGCCGCCAACGGCCGCCGAGATCGAGGCGTTTCGGAATGATCCTGCCCCGGATGCTTACGAGCGGTTGGTCGATCGTCTCCTCGAAATGCCGCAATATGGCGAGCGTTGGGCGCGGCCCTGGCTCGACCTGGCGCGTTATGCCGATAGTGACGGATTCAAGAACGACAAGGGGCGGCCAAACGCCTGGCGCTATCGCGACTGGGTTGTTCAGGCACTGAATCAGGATCTGCCCTACGACCAGTTCATCCGTCTGCAACTTGCCGGTGACGAGATTTCACCCGGTAACCCGGATGCCTTCATCGCCACCGGTTTCAATCGAAACTGGCCGTTTGAAGACAATAACATGGTTCCCGGGCTCAATCAGCAATTGATGCTCGATGACATGACCGACACGACCACCTCGGTCGTTCTCGGGCTGACGGTCGCCTGCGCCCGCTGTCATAACCACAAATATGACGCGATCAGCCAGCGCGATTATTACCGGATTCAGGCCCTGTTTGTCGCCAGCCAGGCCAAGGACGACTATGTGGTCGCCCCGGCCGAGGATCAGGCGATGCAAGCCTCGATCGACGCCGAGCATGAGGCCCGGGTCGACTCACTCCAGCGAGCCATCGAGACGATCGAGAAGCCCTTCGTCGCCGAGATTCTCAAGGACAAGATCGCCAAGCTACCCCCTTCGGCGCAAGCGGCGTTCGCGACCGTCCCCGCCGAACGATCGACGGAACAGGATCAACTGCTCAAGAAACATCTCAAATCCATCACGGTCGATCCCAAGAAGCTGGCAGTCGCCTTGCCGGAAGAAACTCGGGCGATCTGGGAAGCGCATCGGAATGAACTGGCTACGCTGGTGGCAGTTGCACCAACGCCGTTACCGGTGGCCAGCGGAATGTGTGATTCGGGAGCCACGGCTCCATCCGCTCATCTGTTCCGCAAAGGGAACTTCGCCTTGCCGGCCGAAGTGGTGGAACCAGGTTTCCTGTCGGTTTTCGGGTCAACCGAGGCTCCGCATTTCGACTCCAGTCCGACCTCGACCGGGCGTCGGAAAGCCCTGGCCGAATGGCTGACTCGCCCCGACCAACCGCTGACGGCCCGGGTGATGGTCAATCGGATCTGGCAAAATCATTTCGGTCGGGGGATCGTCTCGACTCCGAGCGACTTCGGAACCCAGGGGGCGACGCCCACCCATCCCGAACTTCTCGATTGGCTGGCGACCGAATTCATCGCTCGGGGCTGGAGTCAAAAATCTATTCACCGATTGATGGTCACCAGCGCGACGTATCGCCAGTCGAGTACTCCCTCATCAGCCACGCTCGAGGCGGATGCCGAGAACCTCCTGTTCAGCCGGATGCCTCGGAAACGGCTCGATGGCGAAGCGGTCCGCGATGCCTTGCTGGCGGTTTCGGGCCAGCTTGATCCGCGGCTTGGTGGCCCCTGCGTCTTCCCCGAACTTCCTCAAGGGGTCGATACCCGAGGGGGCTGGAAGAAATCCGTGTCGGTGGCTGACCGGAACCGGCGGAGTCTTTATGTCTTCAGCAAGCGCAACTTGAAGTTCCCGCTCTTTGATGCCTTCGACGTGCCCGACTCGAATCTGACCTGCCCGGAACGAAATATTTCGGTCAATGCACCCCAGGCGCTGATGCTTTTGAATTCGGACGAAGTTCTTGAGCAATCTCGATATCTGGCCGGTCGAGTCCTGGCCAAGGTCGCGAATCGAGTGGACCTGAACGAACTGGCGGCCGAGGGATATCATCAGGCATTCGGTCGCGATCCTCGGCCCGAAGAACAGGCCCGCGCCGTGGCCTTTCTCCGACGCCAGCCGGATCTTCTGAGCGGCTGCGACGATACTCTGACGATGCCGATCCCGATGATCGAAGGTCCGACTCCGGTTCAAGGAGCGGCCCTGGTCGACTTCTGCCATGCTTTGCTTAACCTGAACGAGTTCGTGTTCATCGATTGACGGGTCACCTGAACCCGACGCATGTCGATTCCGAGAGGTCAAGAAGAAGGGACGATCATGATCCCGCACAAGGTCTGGGCGACCACGCGACGCGACTTCCTGACCAGAGCGGGTCTGGGCTTTGGAGGGCTGGCGCTCTCGGCTCTGATCGCGGGTGAGACCCGCGCTGATTCCCCGGAGATCGATCCGCTCAAGCCGCTGTCGCCCCGGGCGACGCACTTTCCCGCCCGAGCCAAGAGCTGCATCTTTCTATTCATGGAAGGCGGCCCCAGCCATGTGGATCTCTTCGATCCGAAACCCGAATTGACCCGATGTGCCGGCAAGCCGTTGCCACCGAGCTTTGGCAAGGTCTTCACGTCGATGGGAGTGGGCGGCAATAACCTGCTCGCCAGTAAGCGAAAGTTCCAGCAGCATGGCGAGTCGGGAACCTGGGTTTCGGACTGGTATCCGAATATCGCCGAGGTCGTTGACGACATCGCGGTGGTTCGTTCGTGCTGGGCCGACGGCGTGAATCACGTCGGCAGCGTCTGCCAGATGAACACCGGAAGTATCCTGGCGGGACGTCCGAGCCTGGGTGCCTGGGTCACTTACGGGCTCGGGACCGAGAACCAGGATCTCCCCGCGTTCGTGGTCATGACCGATTCTGGCGACCCTTACGGCGGCCCGAGAAACTGGGGAAACGCCTGGCTTCCCGCGACGTTCCAAGGGACTCCGTTTCGCAAGGATGGCTCGCCGATCCTGTTTCTCGAACCGCCCGGCTCGGTCACGCCCGACCGTCAAAAATCGAAGCTCGACCTGATTGCCGACCTCGACCGCTTGCACGCGACGACCCGGGCCGACGATTCACGACTCGCCGCGCGTGTCGCCGCTTACGAGCTAGCCTATCGGATGCAGTCGAAGGCACCGGAGGCGGTGGACCTGGGTCCGGAAACCGCCGAGACCAAGTCGCTTTACGGCCTCGACGACCCACGTTGCAAGGAGTTCGGCGCGATGTGCCTGCGGGCGCGCCGGCTGGTCGAGCGCGGAGTTCGGTTCGTCCAGCTCTATTGCGGATCAGGCAGCCAGTGGGATGCTCACAGCGATCTCGAAGGGAATCACACGAGGCTCTGCGCTCGAAGCGATCGACCGGTCGCCGGGCTGATCAAGGATCTCAAACGGCGGGGCTTGCTCGACGACACGCTGGTCCTCTGGGGCGGCGAATTCGGCCGGACCCCGATGACCGAAGGGACCAATGGCCGCGACCACAACCCTTATGGGTTCAGTATGTTCCTGGCCGGTGGCGGGATCAAGCCGGGGGTCACCGTGGGAGCGACCGACGAGTTTGGCCTGAAAGCCGTCGAGGACAAGGTCCATGTCCACGACCTTCATGCCACGATGTTGCACCTGCTGGGATTGGACCACAAGCGACTGACCTTCTTCCGCGATGGTCGAGACGAACGGTTGACGATCAACGGTGGGAAAGTGGTCGAGAACCTTCTGGCATGAACGGATCGAAACGGGCGAATTCCTCGGTCATCGAGTCTTTCGCCCGCTTGTGGGAACTCACTTCTTTTTCTTCGTCTCATCCGTCGGCTTCGTCGCCACGGGTGTCAGTGAGTTTGAGTTGATGAAGCAGGTCATCTCGACCGGCTTGGCGGGCTTGTCAGGCTCGGCGGGTTTCAGCCGGACGCTCCGACGGACGATCTTGTCGGGTTGTCCCGGCTCTTTCAGGGTGATCGCGAACGAGCAGTAGCCGTCGGCGTTCTTGGTTTCGACGTCGATCGGGTCGAGCTTGATCTTCCCGTCCTTCATCGTCCGGGGATGCCCCTTCGTCTTGAACTTGATCGTGTCGAACTTGCACCCCGCGTTACCAGGCTTGATCTCAACATCGCCCCCGTCAGCCGAGAGGCCGGCGAACATCACCAGGAGCTCGACCTTTTGCTTGATCGGGGCAGGCTCGCCAGCGATCGATTCCCAGGCAACAGCCCCGAGCATCGCGGTTGCGAGCGACAAGGCGGCCATCCATGACCGGCTTCGCATGCGAGTCCTACTCCTTCCGACCTGGGTGATATCGGGAACTTCAGGCCATCCCCGGTCCTTCGGGGGCCTTTGAGCCAGGCGATGCTCGTCGACGGATGTGTCGCGGCAAGTTACCGACAAGCCGCATAAGAGGCAAGACCATTCGAAACGATCGGCGAGATTCCGTCAGAATCGGCGCGAATCAAAGGGTCCGACCGCCATCGACAACCAGAATCTGACCCGTCATCAACGATGTCTGATTGGCCAGGAACAAGACGACATCCGCCACGTCATCGGGGCTCGCCGGGCGTTTCAGGGGTGTCAGCAGCATCGCCGATTCGATCATCTCGGGATGATCCGCCAGCCAGCGGGTCTCCACCGGTCCCGGAGCCACCGCATTGACGCGAACCTCGGGGGCGAAGGCCCTGGCCAGGCTCTTGGTCAGCGTGATGACCGCCCCTTTGCTCGCCGCGTAGGCGATCGAGCTGCCGGACCCGCTGATCCCGGCAATCGACGCGACGTTCACGATATTCCCCGATCGAGCCTTCAAGAAAGGCATCGCCGCGCGACAGCCGTAGAACGTCCCTTTGAGGTTGACGCGGAGGATGTCGTCCCAGACCTCGTCGGTCAGGCCGGCAAGGTCGGTGTGCGCGATAAAATGGGTGGTCGCCGCGTTGTTCACCAGAACATCGAGACCGCCCAGCGTCGCGACGGTGGATTCAACCATCGCGACGACCGCGGTTTCGTCCGAGACATCCGCCCGGACGATCAAGGGCTCGCCTCCGCGCGAGCGAACTCCGTCGGCCGTCACTTCCGCCTCGTCCTTCGAACGCGAGTAATTGACCGTCACGGCAAACCCACGTTCGGCGAATTGCCAGGCCACGGCCCGTCCGATCCCGGTCGCCGAACCTGTTACCAGAGCCACGCGCTGATTGGCCATGAGATCTTATTTCTCCGCGATGGGAATCGCCTCAGGGACACTCCGCTCCGTCAAAGCTGGACCGGACGGATTTTCACGACCGACGATAACCTTCTGATTCCCCTGAGCACCAATCACCCGGCGAGCGACGGCGTCGACCGAAGGGCTCATCCAGGACATCAACAGGCGAGGTGCCACGCCCAGCAGGATGGTCAGGACGACGAGCGGGGCGAGAATGGCGACTTCACGTCGGTTCAGGTCGGGAAGTTTCGCCAGAGCGTCGTTCTTGCCGGCGAAGACTCTGCGGAGCGTCCAGAGGAGATAGCCGGCCGTCAGGACGATGGCGAAGGCCGCCGCGACTCCAATCGCCACGTTGAACTGAAATGCCGCCAGCAGCACGAAAATCTCGGCGATGAACCCGCAGAGACCCGGCAGTCCCATCGCGCCGAAGAAGATGACGACCGACACTCCGTAATAGAGCGGCATCGTCTTTTCCAGGCCGCCAAACCCATTCAATTCACGCGAATGGGTCCGGTCGTAAAGCACGCCGACGAGAAAGAACAGGGCCGTCGCGGTGATCCCGTGCGCGATCATCATGTACATCGCGCCGTTGAGTCCGTAGGCATAGTAACGATGGTCACCCGCCAGATTCATGGCGGCCATTCCCAGCGTCACATATCCCATGTGGCTGATCGAACTATAAGCCACCAGCTTCTTGAAGTCGGTCTGAGCCATCGCCGCCAGCGCCCCATACAGGATGCTGAAAGCTCCCAGAGCGGCGACCGGATAGGCCCAGTCGTGAGCGCCGGCCGGAGCCAGCGGCCAGGCGAGCCGGATCAGTCCATATCCGCCGATCTTGAGGAGGACCCCCGCCAGGATCATGCTGATCGGTGTCGGGGCCTCGACGTGAGCGTCGGGCAGCCAGGTATGGAACGGAAACGACGGAAGCTTGACACAGAAACCGATCAGGAACAGTCCAAAAATCCATTGCTGGATCGAATGACCATAATATCCGGTCTCCGAAGCGGCGCGGGCCAGCAAGGTCGCATCAAAGGTATGCGCCCGGAACGCCTGACCGGCAACGACCGCCGCCGAGTCCCCCGACCAGAAGTAAAGCGCCAGGATCGCCACCAGAATAAAGACCGAGCCGAACAAGGTGTAGAGCAAGAACTTGAGCGCCGCATACTCGCGACGGTCGCCACCCCAGAGGGCGATCAAGAAGTACATCGGCAAGAGCATCACTTCAAAAAAGACATAAAACAGGACCAGGTCGAGAGCCAGAAAGACGCCCATCAAGCTCGACATGAGCAACAGAAACAGACTGAAGTAACCTCGCACCTTGTGGTCAATCTGCCACGACGACGCGCAGGCCAGCAGCCCGACCAGGCTGGTCAGCAAGAGCAGACTGATGCTGATTCCATCAACACCCAGGAAATATTCGATACCGAATTCGGGAATCCACGATTGCCGAACCACCAGGTCGCCCGGCTCGTCATGACTCAAAGGATTGGCCGACGCGCGTGACGTCAGTTCGGCAAGCGCCGACGGTCTAGTCACGTAAGCCTGAAAAACCAGCAGCGTGAGAACGAACGTGAGGATCATCGTGCCGAGCGCGAACCGCTTGATGGCTGTCGTCGCTTGAGCCGGGATGAGCAGAACGCCAACGGCTCCGCCGAGCGGAACAATCCAGAGTAGGCTGAGGAACAGGTCGTCAGAGATCACGTTTTCTCCCACTCTCGATCGGCTTCATGGTTTCGTGGTGGATCAAGCGAGGACCCAGGCAAAAAGTGCCGATCCAATCGCGATCACCGCGCTGGCCAGGATCAGCAGATAAGTTCGAATCGACCCGTTCTGAATCCGCCGGAATTGATCCCCAGCGGCATAAGTTCCCCTCGCGAACAGTATAACCAGGCCATCGACGGCGATCCGATCGAAGATTCCTTCAAACCGGCTCAACTGTCGGGTCGACCAGGCCGATCCGTCGACCAGACCATCCAACCCGGTCCGATCGAACCGCTGGATCGCTCGGGTGAGGGCCAGGATCGGTTTGACAAAAATTCTGGCGTAAAGCTCGTCGAAATACCAGCGATGGACCAGGAACTCGTGAATCAGGTGGAATCGGCTCGCGGTTTTTCTGGGGTCGAGCTTGCGCCACGATTCCCAGGGGCCGTAATGCAGGGCTCCCAGTCCATAGCCGATGGCAAGCACGAGGATCGAGGCCCCGAGCGTCCACCAGCCGACTGATCCCGGGTCGAGTGAGTCCAGCGGCTCACCGTATTCGAGCCATTGTTCCAGGACCGGCTTGAATCCCAGCCCCGGTAACGGCCAGCCGAGCGCGATGGTCGGAATCGCCAGCGCGATCAACGGCCCGGTCAGCCAGCCGTCGCCTTCGTGGGCTTCGCTCGCCATCGCGGTTCGGGGGCGACCGGCGAAAATCAGGAACCAGAGCCGAAACATATAAAATGCCGTGATCGTCGCGCCGATGACCGGCAAGATAAACAAGATGAGATGCTGAGGAGACTCGATGACGAAATGAAGCGTCGAGGCCAGAATCGCATCTTTTGACGCGAATCCGCTGAAAAACGGAACTCCGGCGATCGCGAGCGTGGCCGCCAGCATCGTCAAACTGGTCCGCTTCATCCGGTGGTGGAGCCCGCCCAGATCGGCGAGTTG
>JAJYCH010000683.1 GCA_021778575.1 Planctomycetota bacterium | reverse complement strand
CACCCGCCCTCAATTTCCAGGTCAAGGATATCGACGGCAAGCCGGTCGACCTGGCCAAGACCTACCAGGGGAAAGTTCTCCTGGTCGTCAACACTGCCAGCAAGTGCGGCGCGACGCCGCAATACGAAGGTCTGGAAACGATTTACGAGAAGTACAAGGGCAAGGGATTCGAGGTTCTCGCCTTCCCCGCCAATGAGTTCGGCGCCCAGGAACCGGGCAGCAACTCCGAGATCAAGACGTTCTGCTCGAATAACTACAAGGTTACGTTCCCGCTGCACTCGAAGATCGTCGTCAAGGGGAAGGGCATCCACCCGTTCTACGAATATCTGACCAGCGCCAAGACCGACCCCAAGTTTGCCGGTGACATCACCTGGAACTTCAACAAGTTCCTGATCAACCGCAAGGGGGAGATCATCGCCCGGTTCAACACCAGCGTCGAGCCGGAGTCGGACAAGATCGTCAAGGCGATCGAAGCCGCCCTGGCGGACTCGAAGTAATTGACAAAACGAACCCAACCCGGCGAGGCGCTTGGCCTCGCCGGGTTGGTCGGTAACCTGGGTTACTTGGGCGACTTCTTCTCGGGAGTCGGGAAGGTGTCGAACTTGCCGGTGTCGGGCTGCGGGGAGCCGATCTCCAGTGGCTTCGTTTTGGGCAATGGCTCATCACCGGCGGCGGTCTTGGCGGCCTCGGCCTTCTTGCGGTTGTTCTCGCTCTGGATCAAGAGGCGAAGCTGCTTGAGGAAATCGTCGGTCTCGTCCTTCACGTTCGAAACGGCGACGTCGGCGGGGGGCTCGAACTCGAACAGTCCCGGCTTGATCTCGGTCAACGGCAATAAGTTGTAGAGCAAGGTGATCTTGGTCGGATCGACCTTGGGCGGGGCTTTCTTGACGCCGATGGGGCGACCTGAAACCGGGTCGTACGCCCGAGCCTCCTCGACGACCTTGACGGGGGTGATCCCGGTCATCACCAGCTTGTACGGCCAGCCATTTTCCTTGCCGACATAAAGCTGAACGGTCGTCGGCACGTAGGGCGGGAGTGGCGAGGTTGCCGGCAGGCCCCGGTCGTTCGCGCCCAGAAGCTTGGAGCGATCGATCCAGGTCCCGCCGACGACGTAGACATCACGTCCGTCGAGCTTTTCTTCCGAGAACTGGTCGAATTTCACGGCCTTCTTCAGGCCGTTCATCAACGATTCCGGTCCACCGAAGCCGAGATTCGAGATCACCAGGCTCTTGTAGAACTCGTCGAGGCTCGACTCGTCGAGTTCCTTCATGATCGGGAGAATTTCCTTCTTCCGATAAATCTGCATCTTCAAGACCTTCTGGAAGTCCCAGAGGGTCTTGCCGTCGCAGACCTGAAGCATCGTCGATCCGGATTCGCCCAGTCCGACCAGTTTGAGCTGAAGGCGAACCTTCAATCCCTTGGTGAAATCCTTGAAGTAATTTCCTTCGATCTGAAACTTCTGGTTGAGCATGTCGACTTTTTGCTCGACACTCGCGGCGATCTGGGTCATCAGGTGGACCTTGACGATCGCGGCGTCCAGGGCGTTGTCGGCCATTGTCCGGACTACGGGAGCCGGCGGAGGCGCGATGGCCGTGGGGGATGTTGACGCGGGTCCGGACTCCTGGCCCTGGCAATATAGGGGAAACAGGAGGCCGGCGACGACGACGGGGATGATTCGCGCGTAGGGCATGGTGGGGATATAGCCCATTTTCTCAAGGGTCGGATTGGAATGCCCGATCCTATCGTTAGGCGTCTTGGGACGCAACCCCGGCCGGGTCTGTGGAGTGGCCAAGAGGAGGCTGCTCCACCGCCAGTGTGCCTGGCCGTTTGACCTCGATGCGCGGAGGGGACCGACCTGTCGGCCCGCGTGTCAATCCAGGATGGTGAGCTTCCTCCCCGATCGTCGCGAGAGGCTCCGGGCACAGGCTCGGAACGCTTTTGACCCGATCGCGGGAGTTCAAGGAGGTCCGATGACTTCTCTCAGTGTGATGCTTCTCGTGGCCACGGCCACGACCGGGTTCGGTGAGTGGGGCGCTCATACGCCGGTCAAGTTGTTCCGCCATTCGGCCGTCGCCGAAGGGGCCCCGCCGCCCGGCGGTCCGATGCAGCCCGGGATGGGTGCACCGGGAGGGATGCAGCCCGGTCGGCGCTTCCCCAATGTGAAGAGCCAGATTGTCTTCTTCGGCCCCGGCGGCCCCGGTGGAACGGGCGACCTGAAGATCGGTTGGCAGACCGGCGGCCCGAGCGGTGAGAAGGTCTACCTTCCCGGCCGGTCGACCCCCTTCCGCTATAACTTCATGCAGGGCTACATCTACCGCCTCAAACTGTCCGATATCTCGGGCCGCCCGGCGCTGACGTTGTACCCGACCATCGAGGTGGCTCCCTCGACCCCGGCGACCGACGCCTACCTGACCCACAACCAGATCCCCGTCCAGTTCACCGCCGAGGACCTCGACCAGGTCGAAGGTGGTAACTTCGTGACCAAGGTGATCTACCTGCCCGATCCCCGTTATCAGGAGCTGGCTGTCGCCAACGTCGAGACGCTGGTCTCGACCCGCCTCGAACCGGGTGTTGACCCGGTCCTCGAAGCCGACAAGCGCGGCACGATCCTGATGATCGTCCGGCTCGGCGGTATCAACCTCGAAATGGACGGTGGTGGAATGCCGATGGCGACCGAAGCTCCGGCTCCGGGCGCGACGACGACGAACCTGCCTCCGGGCATGTTCCCCCCGGGCGCCGTGCCTCCGGGTGTTCCCGTGACGGTTCCGGTCGATGCTCCGGTCTCACCGGCCGCTCCGGCCACCCCGGCTCCGGCCACACCGGCGACCCCGGCCCCGGCTGGTGACGCCGCGACCCCGCCCACTCCGGCTCCGGCCCCCGGCTTCTGATCCCAGTGGATTGACGATCGATCGCGAGAGCGACGGACCAGATCCTCCACCATCGCCCCGGCGGGACGCGAATCACGAACCGCGGCCCGTCGGGGATTTCTGATTTGCCGTCCGGACGTCGGGTAGGGCTTTCCCTGCCGGCTTCGATGACCGCGCAGGTCAAGCCCCACTCGACCTCTTTGCCTTGCTGCCACCAATCGTCCCGGCCGGCTCGGGCCGCCCGGAACAGGTCCGATCGAAAGCCCTTCGGGCGCGGGACGCGCCCGGTCAAAGGATGACCGATATGAGCCGAACAGGATGGAACCGCCCGAGCGCCGGACGGCCCGAGAGCCTTGCCCTCATGCTGGGCCTGGTGATCGCGGCTGGTCTCGGCCTCTCGGCGAATCGGGCAACGGCCCAGGATGCTGCGGCTCCGCCGCCCCCCGTGGTCTCGACCCCGGCTCCGCCGGGCGATCCCGGATCGACCGCGCCGACGATCGCTCCCACGCCGCCGGTCGCCGAACTCCCCGACGACATTCAGGTCGTCCGCTTTCAG
>JAJYCH010000682.1 GCA_021778575.1 Planctomycetota bacterium | reverse complement strand
CAGTGGGGCGTCGGGTGTCTCGGTCCGGATGTCGTTCGCCAACCTCGAAAACGTTGTCTCCAACGCCGAGCGTCGGGCCTTGCTGAACCAGGAAAAATGGATCGTGCCGAGAGTTTCCGACCTGACCCACGCGACGCCCAGCTCGCGCGGAAAGCTCGAACTGACGATGGCGGAGGACGAAGGGCACGAGGACAAGATGATCGGCCGGCTTGCCGGCGAGGCGGTCAAGAACATCTTCGACCACCATCTCGATATCAAGGACTTCCGGGCCTCGGTCGACTATTTCGAGTCGGGCAAGGGGATCGAGGTCGGCGACACCCAGGCGGCGAAGGAGATCCTCGACCGGATCGACAAGATCCCCGGTCTCAAGAAAAAGGCCGAAGAATTGGCCCGCAAGCTACTTCCGGAACTTCAAGACGCCGACGCGCGAGACGCCGCGACCGCCAGCGCCGCCGAGTTCATCCTCGAAGGGCTTCACGTCCACAACAAGCTGAACAAGACCGCCAAGTCGGGGGGAACGACCTATCGCCGCTGAATCGCGACGGAATTTCGTCGGGTCGATGAATTCGAGTATCATGGAGTCCGGACGACCGAGACGGACGAGTCGGGAATGCCCCGGAGTTTCGGCGTCAATGGCGGGATGTACAAGCGAATGAAGCCCGGTCAATCGCCGATCAACTCCATCTCTGTCGAAGACATTGACGTCTACGCGTCCAGGCTCGTCGAGGCCGGCGGCCAGGTGATCGTTCCCAGGATGCCGGTGCCGGGACCCGGCTGTATGGTCCACTTCAAGGACCCCGAAGACATCGTCCTGGCCCTCTGGTAGCCCGATAAATCGGCGGGTTGAGCAGGTCAGGCGTGGGCCTTGAGCGATCTTGGCCCACGCTGGATTTCATGATCGGAGGCATTGATGACGATTTCGCTCGACTTGCCCGCTCCACTGGAAGCCGAACTCGCGAAAGAAGCCAGGAGCGAGGGTGTATCACTTTCCGAACAGGCCACATTCTTGCTTTTCCTGGCGACGGAACTTCTCAATCGAGACTCGGTCACCAGACCGTTCCGAGAGGCTGTGAACTCAGTCCTTGAGCGCCATCAGATCGATCCCGAGCGATTCTCCTCGACGTTCGAAGCGATCAAAAACCTGCGGACGAAATCCTCATCCGATGGTGTTTCAACGACAACTTTCGACGTGAATTCTTTGAATTCTGAGACGGGAGTTGATCCTCGCCCGGCCGTGGAACGTCCGTCAATTCTTGGCAAGTATGCTTACATTAAATTGAGCACCGAAGAAATCATGGCGGAAAAGCGTCTCGAAATCGAACGTGAGGACCGGCCTCGATGACGATCGATGTGCTTGACGCCTGTGCCTTGTTCGCATTACTGAAAAACGAGTCGGGCGGCTCGCTGATCGAGGCTCGAATCAATGACCCTGAAGTTGTCTGTTACGTTCACTCAATCACGCTTTGCGAGGTCTATTATCAGTTGATCCGCGAGACGGGAATACCGCTGGCGGATCAGATGATGACTGACCTTCTCTCCACCAGGATTATCTAACGGAATGATATGAATTCTGCGTTCTGGCGAAGCGTCGGCCGCCTGAAAGCTCGGGGTGGAATTTCACTTGCGGATTGTTTCTGTCTTGCCTTGGCAATGGAACTCTCCGGCCAGGTCGTGACCTGCGATCATGGGGAGTTTGATCCACTCGTCCCGCTTGGTATCTGTCCCATATATTTTTTTCGATAAGACCAGGTCGTATTGGTCCCTCTATACGGGAGCTTGAGTCATGCCCTTCAACGAATACACCAAGTGGGATGGGTCGCAGCAGTTTCAGCCGCAGTCGGCCGAGAAGGCGTTCGACCAGATCTCGGAATATCTGATGCAATATGGCGACCAGGTTCTCCGGAACCTGGAGGATATCGACGACGAGGACATGAAGGACCTGGTCGAGTTGATCCAGAAGGAAGGATTCATCGAGGAGGACGGCGAGGGGAAATATCGGGTCAGTCCCAAGGGGCTCCGACGAATCCAGGAATCGGCCCTCTCGAACCTGTTCCAGACGTTTCAGCGCGACGCCATCGGCAAGCATGAGACCCCCCGCAAAGGGGACGGGTCGATCCGTCACGAGGACTCGAAGCCTTATGTCTTTGGCGACTCGCTGGCCAACCTGAACATGCACGAAACGCTCAAGAACGCGATGGCTCGCCAGGGGGGCGGCTATCCGATCCGGCTCAAGCAAGATGACTACGTGGTTCACGAGGTCGAAAACCAATCACGTTGCGCCACGGTTGTCCTGATCGACATGAGTGGATCAATGAGCCGGTATGGCAAGTATGCGACGACCAAGAAGGTCGCGCTGGCCCTTCAGGCGATGGTCCGCGCCCAGTATTCGCAGGATACGCTGCAAATGGTCGGGTTTTACAGCTTCGCCAACGTCATGACCGAGCGTGAGTTGCTCAACTCGGCCCCGAAGCCGGTCAGCCTGTACGATAGCCGGGTGAACCTTCGGTTCGATCTCGACAACCTTCCCAAGCGGGTCCCGCAGCATTTCACGAACATCGACGCGGGGCTTCGACTGGCTCGCAATATCCTGGGCCGGTCGGGGGCTCAGAACAAGCAGATCATCGTCGTGACCGACGGCGAGCCGACCGCGCATATTGAAGGACGTGAAGTTGTCCTGATCTATCCGCCGTCCGAGAAGACGGCGAGGCACACCTTGAACGAGGTCCGCCGCTGCGCCGCGTCGGGTATCCGGGTGTCGAGCTTTGCACTGATCGAAGATTATTTCTATCTGGGGCTGGTCAATTTTGTCGAGGAAATGGCGAGGGTCTCGCACGGCATCGCCGCTTATTGCTCGGCCGACGACCTGGGCAAGGTTGTCTTTGACAGTTTCATCAACGGTCGGAAAGTCCGGCGGACCGGTCATTGAGCCGACCGTCCGGACGGACCGACCTTGTCTACTTTTACTTCGATTCGAGCTTCCAGACGTCGCTGAAAAGTTCAGGATCATAGAGGCAGTTTACCGCTCTCGCGAGCAAGACCAGTGATGGGCCATCGGTCGGGTGTCGGACCTGAACCTGTGCCAGTTTGCCGGCGGCCTCGCGAAAATCCTTGGCGAGATAACTGTCCAGGGCTTCCTCGCATTCGGCCTTCAACGAATGCCAGTCCTCGTAATCGTGGGGCACGAGTTCGAGGATGTAGACAGGTTCCTTGATATTGACGACCTGGATCTTGCCCAGCCGCCGGGTGCAGAAAGTCGTTTCGTCGCCGGTATCGCGATCAACGGCGGCCTTGGTCATTTCGGTGATCAGTAGCCGGGCCTTGAAATGCTTGGTGGCACCTTGAATCCGGCTTGCCAGGTTGACGGTGTTGCCGAGCGGGCCGTACTTGAACTTGAGCTTGGTTCCGGTGTTGCCGACACGGGCCAGG
>JAJYCH010000681.1 GCA_021778575.1 Planctomycetota bacterium | reverse complement strand
TTCCGGAGTCGTTCACGGTCAGGTTGGCGAAGGTCGTGGTCTGGCCGGCCCCCGTGATCGTCAGGGTCGAACCGGTGGGTAGACTGAGCGAGCCGGTGAAGTTGAGGAAGGCGTTGTTCGTGGTCATGTTGCCGGTGACGGTCAAGGACCCGGTCCCGTCGAGATAGCCGCTGTTGATCACCACGTTGGGCATTGTGAGCGAGGCGTTGATGTTGATCCCATGCGTTCCGTCGGTCGGCGCGTTCAACTGGATCGTGCCCGACCCGGTATAGGTCGACCCGGCGTTGAGGCTATAGTTTGATCCAAAAATGTTGATTGTTCCGGCGGCGGAAGGATCGTTGAACTCGCCGGTGTTGATCCCGTTGGCAAGGATCTCGAAGGTCCCGCTCTGGGCGATCACCTTGCCCGAGTTGTTGAAGATGGTGCTGACGTCGGTCAGTCCCGACCCGCTCGGGCTGGTCTTGGTGATGGTGCCGCTGTTGGTGAAAATGCCGGTGCCGTCGATCTGGGTATCGTTCGAGATCGCCATCGCGCCCGAGTTGGTCCAAACCGCCTGGCCGTCGATCTCGAGGTTGCCCGCCCCGGAATAGGTGGTCGTCCCGGCGACGTTGATCGTCCGGTCGGTCACGAGATGTCCGGCCGAGGTATCGATGAGCAAGTTCGCCCCGGCGGCGATGGTGGTGACTCCGCCGGCGCCGGTCATCGAACCGCTCTGCCAGTCGAACGTCGCGCCCGAGGGGACGGTCAAGGTGCCGGTCCCATCGATCCCGTCGCTGGAGGCACTGTTGAGGATCATATGGGTCGGAGCGGTGACCGCGCCATCGACGAACAGGTTGTCGAGAACGTTGTAGGTTCCGCCGCCGGTCAGTGTTGATCCGTCGAGGACATGGACGTCGGTCCCCGAGGGCTGGATGGCCAGCGTGGCTCCGGTCGCGACGTCCAGGTTGCCGGCGATCGTCCCGGCTCCCCCGAGGAAGGTCGTCTGGGCCGAAGTGGCGAACGAGGCTCCGGACGCGACGATCAGGTTGGCCACCGTCGAGTTCGGCAGGTTGAACGAGTTCAGCACGGTGAACGTGCCGGTGGTAATGATTAACGTGGTATTGGCGCCGGCGGTCAGGCTGTTGACCGTCGCGGTCGAGGAGACTGTCACCGCATAGTTGCCCGAGGGAATCACGGCGTCGTCGCCGCTTCCGGGCACGGCATGGGTGTTGTTCGGCCCGGTCCAGTCGGCCGCGGTGCTGAAGTCGCCCCCGCTCGAATTATTCCAGGTGTAGGTTGACAGCACGATCCGGCCTTCAAGAGCCTCGATGGCTGCCGTCCGGCGCGGCCGGACCCGGCTCCGTCGGGAACCACTCGACAAGATCCGCGAGAGGAACGAATGCGTTTTCACGAGAGGATGTCTCCTGATGAAGATCAACGGAACCACGAATCGATTCCGGTCGAAGTCAATCGAAATAATGGAGCGATGATGGGGAGGAAACCACAGAGTAGACGATTCACCACGACGAAGCTAGCAACCTTGACGGCGACCGGACGCTACCCGGTCGCGATTACTGTTGCGAAAAAACAACGTGACAGTTCGCTTCCGGGACAATCTCCGGTGGTCGGGAAGGGTCGTCGTACATCCCGGAACCAACTTCCGGAACCGCTAACAATTTACCATCTTTTCTCGTGACCTCGGGGTCGGAGGAACTTTGCGAGTTCGACCCGTACCGTTTCGCGGATCGTCATTCTTCGATCCGACCGAGAATTGATGGGGTCGGCGCCGATCTTGCAGGGTATTCTCGGCAAGTCTCGAATTCGGGGTGTCTCTGACCTCGAATTCGACGTTTTCCCTGATTTGCGAGGAGGGTCCCGACGATGACGAACTCAAAACGGGCGTTCGAACGCGCCATGCGGCTGGCGGTGGTTTCCGGTCTCCGGGCGACGTTTGGGGTGGCCTTGCTCGAATCGGCTTACAACCGGCCGAACCGGAAGGCCTGGGCGGTCGCGGCGGTGGGGGAGATGGTGGTCGACAAGATTCCCGGAGTTCCGAGCCGGGCCAGCCTGCCGGCGATGCTCCCGCGAGCCGTCGCCGGAGGTTACGTCGCGCAGCAGATCATGGAGCGCGAAGGGGTGAGCGACCCCTGGGCCGCTCCGATGGGCGCGGCGGTTGCCGCCGGGGTGGCGGCCCTGGCTCCGAGAATCCGAGGCGTCCTGAGCACGGTCCTGGGCGTCCCCAGTCCTGTCCTGGGACTGGTCGAGGATTATCTCGCGCTCAAGATCGGCGGCGAGGCTCTGGGCCTCTCGATGGACGACCTGAAGAGAATCGGCGAGGAGTCGATCGAGGAAGTCAAAGGATATGTCGGATCGGCGGTCGCCGCGTCGCAGGATCTGCTGGCCTCGTCAACCGAGACGCCTCAGTCCGCCGGCGCGGGCTCGATATAACACCCCAGCGGCCCTTTCGAGATGCTCATCCGGGGGTCGGGCCCATACGACAGGACCTGGTCGCACTTCAGTTCGGCCAGTTCCCTGTGGGTCGTCAGCACGATCGCCCGGCCATTGTGGTGGATTCGCGAGGTCAGGGTCTCGGCCATCTGTAAGGGATGGCTGAAGATCTTGGTGAGCAATTCGATCACGTAATCGAACGTATGCTCCTCGTCGTTCAAGATAATCACGTGGTACGGGGGCTGCCGCCGCGTTCGGGTCGAGGCGTCGGTCTTCCCTTTCGGCGTGGTCTGGGTCGTGACGACCGGCTCGGCCACGGCGATATCTCCTTCGTCGGGCTGGCTCATCGTTCGGCTCCATTCCGGACAGTGACGTTGGACCGCAAGACGATCTTTCGATTATGATAGTCTTTGAGCTTCCGACAAGATAGAAATCTCCCGAGCCCCATGTTATGCCCGCGATGAGCCCAGGAACCGCCCTCCGTAACCTCCAGCAGGCTCAAGCCAGCTTGAAGAAGATTCGCCAGCTCCTCCGGCTTGCCCGCGAGTCGAGCGGCGATGTCGACCCCGCCCGGATCATGAAGGCCGGCTGGGATGGCCTGGCCAAGGCCCACCGGATGATCGCCGAGATCCCCGTCGAAGCCGCCACCGAGGACGTCATGACCCGCCAGCTTGCCGTCCAGCGCTACGCGACGGCCCTGCTGGTCCGGCTCCGCCGCCTCGCCCGCAACGAGCCCGGGGCGCTCGACGGCGACGACGAAATGGACGAAGAATGAACTCTGACTCGCCCCGGAGACCCCGGCCCGGCCCCAACGCTCGACCGAACCGCCCGCCCGCCGGTCAGTTCGCCCGCCGAGGCCCGAACTCCCCCAGCCTGGGCTCGGGCCACGGCCCCGGCCCCGGCACGGGTTCGACAAATCTCGGCCCGCGCCCCGAGCCCGAACGCGAACGACGGGCCTCGACCCTCGACATCACCGAGATCCCCCGACGCTCGCTCGACGCT
>JAJYCH010000680.1 GCA_021778575.1 Planctomycetota bacterium | reverse complement strand
ACAGGGGAGCCCAGCCTTCGCCAAAGGCTCCCAGCGAGCCGTTGGTCATCAAGAAGTGCGGGTTCACGCCCCGATCGACATCGATCTTGAAGTCGGCGATCAGGTCGCGCTCGACAAACTGCTCGATCATCTGCGAGCCCGACATCGACGACCGCTGGACCGGGACCGTCGCCATCAACCGGGCTCCCTTGTAGTCCAGGAAATAAAGGGCTTCGAGCGGGGCCTGGATCTTGGTCTGGTCATTATACTGGATGGCGATCGCGCCGGAGGTCAGCGAATAGTCGCCGTAACGGTCCGCCCCCACGGCCTTGACAACTGGAGGTTGGTGGTTTGCCATTCCCCAGCCCAACCCCAGGCCGATCAAGAGCATGACCACGGCCGGTATTCGCCGACGAGGTTCGGTCGTCATTGCCAGTCCTCTCCCTTCGATTCGCAGTTCCTGACCCGGAAAGCGCCGGGATCGTGCCAGGGATTGCCCGGAAGGTCCAGGGCAAAGTGAACCGAGGCGAAAGGTGGTTGAAAGCGACTCTTTTCTGAATCAACTCCCGGTTCTCTACGTTCCCACGCTCCCGCGTGGGAATGCCGTCTTCGACGCTCTGCATCGGCTTTGCCCCGCTGGCGACGATCAATGAAAGAGGACGTGGGAACGAGTTCTTCCGGCTTGGGATGGCTTGGGCCAAATTTCGAAAGGGGCACCCCCTCGTGATTTGAATCGGGTTGCGGTTGTCCGTTTTGGTCGGATGCGGTATTGTCCGCCGCGCTTGATCGCGGTCCTCCGATTCGGTTCGAGGTCAGATTTCGAGGGCGATTCCGTCGAGTTGGGGCGAGATCCGATGGTCGGACGCGGTGCGAGTCTCCAGGAAGGACGCTCATGAAACGTCCGTGTTTGTTGCGAAGGTGTTGGCCCTGGCTGTCCCTTCCGCTCGTTCCCCTGGTCGCCTGGGGGCTCATCCTGGCGGTCATGCCGACCGACTGGGCCCGGGCTCGGCTGGTCGACCGACTGAACCGGGCGACCGGCCGATCGGTCACGATTGGCTCGCTCCGCCTGGGCGTTCTCGGCGGCCTCCGGATCATGGATCTGGCCATCGCCGAGCCCAACCAGCCCAGCGATCCCTGGCTGAAGGTGGCCGAGACCCGGATCGACGTCCATCTGGGCCAGATTCTCACCGGCCATTGCACGCCGTCGGCGATCGAGATCGATGGTCCCTGGCTCAGAATCTGGCGGAAGGCCGGAGGATTGCCCGAACTCGGCGAGTTTCTCCGCGATGGCTCGAAACATGACAAACCTCGTGGACAACACGGTTCGTCGAGCGCTTCGGGCTCACCGATTACTCTGAAGGTGACCAACGGAGCGGTCCGGATCATCGACGAGCCCTCGGGGACCGAACTCGATCTGGCCGACGTCAGCGGCACCGGCGGTTGCGGATCACGATTGGTCACGATCGACGACCTGCGCGGCACGATCAACTCGGGCAAGTTCGCGATGGCTCTGAAGCTCGAACGCGATCCGGTCTCTCCTCGATTCGAGGCGGAAATCAAGGCCAGCGGCGTCGAGATCGATCGAGGGATGCCGGTACTCGGGTTCTTCGTGCCGGTCGTTGCCGGTTCGACCGACGGATTTGGCGGCCGGTTCGACCTCGATATCAGCCTTCGAGGCCAGGGATCGACTCGCCCCGAGATCCGCCGGACCCTTCGGGGACGAGGCTCGGTCCTTCTCAGCCCGATCGACCTGGAAGGCTCGAAGTTCCTGGCCCAGCTCGACGTGCTCGGCGACTGGCCGAAGGAGAGCAAGATCGGGTCGGTCAGCACCGATTTCACGATCGAGAACGCGCGGATCGCCACTGACGACCTGACCATCAAGGTCTCGCAATTCCCGTTTGTCCTCGGCGGTTGGACCGATTTCGATGGCCGGTTTGACTACCAGGCGCGGGTGGACAAGATCACCGCCAAGCTTCCTCGCGAGGCCAAAGCCTGGATCGTCGACCGCAAGGGGCATCTCGACCAGCTCGCCGGTCTCCGGATGCACGGGTCGATCGACAAGTTCGATGTCACGGTCAATGGTGAACCGCTCACCGGCGACCCCAATCGGCCCAACGCCGAGCGAGCCCGGTTCCGAGAGACTGCCCGGCAGATCCGCGATCGGTTTTTCCGCTGATGGCCGCTGGATCTCCGAACGGTGATGCGTTTCCTTCAACCTCGGGCCGTGACGACATGGAGACCTGGACGATGACGCTCCTCCCGAGACGCGCCCCTTCGATCCGGACGCTGGCGGGGCTCGCCGCGACGGTGCTCCTGACCTCGGGAAGCGGTTGCGGAACCACCAAGGTCACCGGGACCGCCCGGACCGGGACCGAACAGCTCTTGCTCACCAACGCCTGGGACAAGGCACTCCTCCGCGTCGATTTCCGGCCGTTGACCGGAGTTCCCGTCTTCCTCGACACCGCGAATGTCACGGCGGTCGATCAGGGGTGGGTGGTCTCCAGCCTTCGCGAGGCGATGCTCACGCAGGGCGTCCTGATCCGCGAGAAGCGCGAGCAGGCCCAGTTCATCGTCGAGGCCCGCGTCGGTGCTTACGGGACCGACGACGACAGCATGCTCGTGGGAATCTCGCAGACAACGGTTCCGCCCACGATCACCGGAATCCCCACCGGAACCATCCCCAAGCTGCCGCTGATCGAGCGGAGCCGCCAGAGCGCCGTGGCCAAGCTCGCGCTGTTCGCCTACGATCGATCGAGCGGTCAGCTTGTCTGGTCATCCGGGACGGTTCTCGACAAGGCCGATACCAAGAACGTGTTCGTCGGCGGCTTCGGTCCGATCAAGTCGGGCTCGCTCCAGAACGGGGCCGAGGTCGCCGGGATCGCGATCCCCTTGCCGGGCGATAATGGTTCCGGCGGAGCGAACGGCACCGACCTCTCCAAGCCAGGCGCCCGGTTGACCAGGCCGTACAGCCCGCCGGGAATGGCCACGCCGTCGAACCTCTCGGACCTTGAATCGTTCAAGCCTTGACTTCTTGATAGACAAACCATGACGTACGCGTTGCCGGTGATCGACTCGTGCGACGGTTGCGGAGCTTGCTGCCGGGTGGTGACCCTGCCGCCATTCCGTCGGGTCTTTCGCGAAGCCGGCGAAGAAGCCTGGGAACGGCTCCACTGGGACCGGCCCGATCTCAAGGCCGAATTCCTCGAAGCCGAACGAGCCCGAAAGGCCGGCGGCGAGCCCTCGTTCGGCTCCCCTTGCCTCTGGCTCGACCGCGAAACCAACCGCTGCCGCCATTACGACCTCCGGCCGTCGGCCTGCCGTGAATTCGCGGTCGGCAGCGAAGATTGCCGGGGGGCCCGTCGCCGAGCCGGGATCGGCGAGTCGGTTGCGATGTCGTTTGTAATTCGGGGTTGCATCCATCCTCTCAGCGGGTCGGATGCGGGGGTTTTCGTGT
>JAJYCH010000679.1 GCA_021778575.1 Planctomycetota bacterium | reverse complement strand
GGTCAGCCGGGCGGCGAAGTAAACCCCGAGCGGAAACCGGCCCGAGTCGAGCTGGCGACCGACCGAGAGCTGGATGCAATAGCCCGAGATGACGAAGAACCCCATCACCCAGTAAAACCCGCTCTGGACCGTGCAAGCCAGGAACTTTCCCAGCAACCAGGGAAGCGCCCGGATCGACTCGGGATGGATCACCCAGCAAACGTCATACGAGTGCGCGGCGACGACGAGGAACGCGAACAGTCCCCGGCAAAGATCGATCTTGGCGATCAAGTTACCGCCCACGTCGGTCGGTGCCGAGGCCGGCCGGCTGTCGCGGTTCGAGGCCACCGCTTCCCTGGGGTGGATCGATGTCATCGGAGGTCGCCCTTCGAGAGAATTTCGGCGGGAGTGTGCAAGGTCGGACATCGGCTCACTCCCCGGCTCCGATCTTGTTGACCACGAAAAAGAGCAACATCGTCGGCAGGGTGGTGAAACCGTAGTTATAGTAAAACCAGGTCAGCGGGTCGTCGCCGACGGTCATCATCCACGAGTTATAAAAGATCGTCGTCCACCAGACCTGAGCCCAGGGCAAGTCGGCATACTTGCGGAAATATTCGTAGCCTGTCCGCAAGAACAGCCCGCTCAGCCCGAGGACGATGAAAGCTCCCCACGCACCACCGTTGAGCTGCGTCGCACCGAGAATGCCGATGGACGGACCAGTGAAAGTCGAATCACGTTTCAATTCCGAACCCGCGATCCAGGCCGCGACCCACTGGTCGCGACCGAACAGCGGCTTGTCGGCCCAGACGATCCGGGGGATGAAGGTCGAGAAGATCCGGAAATAATTCGCGCCATAGTCATAATCGGCCTGATCCGGAACCACCGACTTCATCAAGAGATAGCCGCCATATTCCTCGGTCTCGTGCGACGGCCTCACCCCGGTGGGCGTGTCGCGATCTTTCAAGTTGATGCTTTCCAGGATCGACTCGGGATCGAAGTTCGCAACGAAGTCGATGAAATGCGAGAACGAGCCGGTGGTCTTGTACGCGTTCGCGTAAATCCGCCAGCCGATCGAAATACCGACCGCCGTCGCCCCCAGCAGCGCAGTCATCACCAGGACGGGAAACGACGGCCGCCTCAAGCGTGGGAGGTAAAACGCGCAGACACCGGTCAAGACAGCGATCAACGAGTGCGAACGTTTTCCGTTGAACATCCAGATGATCAGATAGGCCACGACGATGGCGATTCCCGCCGCAGTATAGGCCGGCCGAGGGGTCGCCGGCTGTCGCCCGGTGATGATCAGGATCAAACCGGAGACAAGCATCACCATCGGAAACGACATGAACAGCGCGGCCTCGGCCGATCGTGGTGCGTTCGGGTCATCGCCGCCTCCCCCCACGATTCCCGAACAGAGCAAGCCCCAGACCAGAAGCATCGGGCAAAGCAGATGGACCGGACCGAGTGACCAGCGCTCGGGTGGCCGGGGCAAAGACTTCGAGATGAGCCGGCCAGGTCCGAGAAAATAGAAGCCCAGAAAAACGCCTAAACCCCAGAAAGCCTGGAAGTTGGCGTCGTTGACCAGTTCTTCCCCCCGGACCTCGACCGCCCACTCGTGGTACGAACAGGCCTGGAGAACTCCGATCTGAAAATAACCAACCAGGAACAGCCAGATCGGCGCAAACGGATCAAAGGTCCGGCGCACTAGCTGGACCAGAAAGGTCGCCGCCATGAGCGCTGCCGTGCCGTAAACCCAGGTCAATTCATTCATGAGCCACCGGACCGAGAGGCGTCGAATTCGAGATCCCGCTCGGCGCGATCTCCTACAATTCTTCGAATTCGAGCCGAGGAGCCGACAGTCGGTCGCGCATTCCATCGGCTCGAACACTCAGCCTCGGGCCAGTTCGAGCTGATCGAGCACGCCGAGCAAGGCCGCCTGGTAACGTGGCCAGCCGAACGATTCGGCCCGCTGTCGAGCCGATCGGGCCATTCCGGCCCGAAGCTCGGGGTCCGAGCCGAGCCGCTCCATTGCCGACGCGAGCGACTCGATATCCGCCGAAGGGACGATCAAGCCGTCGGTTCCATCACGGACCACCGAACCCGACTCAAGCGTGACCACGCTCGGCAACCCGCAGGCGAGCGCCTCGTAAGTCACGACGGCCGATCCTTCAAAGAGCGATGGGAAGACGAAGACGTCGGCGGCGGCCATCGTCGCGGGCATCTCGGCGTGAGCGACGCGCCCCAGGTGCTCCACTTCGTCCCGATAACCAACCAGCGGGCCGGGATTGCTGGGCAAGGCACCGACCAGTTGCAGCTTCCAGCCGGGTCGGCGGATCAACCGCCAGGCTTCGAGGAGATACTTGATCCCCTTGCGCTGGGTAATCCCGCCCGCGAATAGAAACGTACAGCTCTCGCCCGGACGTTTTTCGGCTCGCGGATGGAAACGTCTGGTGTCGGCCGCATAGGGAATGACCGTGATCCGGTCGCGAGGCGTGCCGTGACGGGCCAGGGTCTCGGCGATGTGGTTGGACGGGACCAGAATCCGGTCGGCCAGTTCGATATCGCGGAGCCGTCGCTGGTGCAGCCAGTCCAGCGCGGTCAGGTCGAGCCGTCCATCCCCCAGATAGATCGGGAAGAAGTCGGGCGACTCGACGGCCTCACGGGCCAGTACTTCTTGTTCCTCGCGAACATCGCCGTGAACCATGCTCAGGATCGACGGGATTCCCAGCCGCCGGCAGGTCGGCAAGGCCAGTTCCGACCCCACGTCACTGAACAAGAACGCGGCATCGGGACGTTGACGTTCGAGACTCCGGGCGACCTGGTGATCGAACCGGCGTGTTCGCCAGCGGGCCAGAGCCTGCTGCGCCGAGGGACGACGGCTTGCCAGCCGGTTCTCGACGGCGAGCGAGGCGTCGAAGCTCCAGGACGACGCCACACGATTAGCCGGAATTCGCCGGTCGTGCCGCTTCCGGAGGGTCCGGCGAATCCTGGCGAACTGGCAAGGTAAATACTGGCGAGCCAGTTCCGAACCCGGGCCGTGGCCGCCGTAATAGAAACCGGTGAGGAACCGGTCGAGCCGTCCGGCCTCGGCGAAGCCGACCACCGCTTCATAAGCGGGAGGTCGCGCATCGGGGCAGGCGACCAGTACCGATCGCGATTGGGTTCGATTCGACGCGACCGATGCCGGACCGACCGTCAATGGCGTGGCTGTGATCGACACGAGATCATCCTTGATCGTGGGTGTACGTCAAATGGGAGAGCATCGAAACGATGCCCCGTGGAGCTGGCAAGCGCACTCCACGGGAAGAATCTCAAAGCAAAGCCGGTTCGCGAGTGATCACCGGGGCGATGAGATTCCCTTGTAAATCGGCCGGGACATCGAGACCGAACAGAGCCAGGACCGTCGGTGTGAGGTCGCGGATTTCGAGCCCCTCAAGCGGCCCTTGCGCGGGGACGTCG
>JAJYCH010000678.1 GCA_021778575.1 Planctomycetota bacterium | reverse complement strand
GAAATTTTCCGACGATCCACTGGCCAAGTTTTAACGGTGGCTTGGCCAGAAAAACGAACTCGAACGTCTCGCTCGAATCTCCCACCAGGGTCGCGGCAACCACCAGGATCGCCGACAGAACTCCGGTGACGAGCAAAACGACCGACCAGGATTTGACAACTCCACCCGGCGCGGAATACGGCCCGATCCCCGCTTTCTTGCGCCGATCATACGACAGTCCGAGCATGACCACGATCATCGCGAACACGATGACATTCAGCCAGACGGGAGCCTGACTTCGGAGGAACCAGAGTTCCGCTTCGAGAAGTCCGACAACGGTCAGGAGTTCCAGTGCCGGACGAACTCGCTCGCGAGCGAGCCAGACCGCCGGTTGTTGAGGCTCGACCGAATGCGCGTCCATGAATCGAGACTCCCTCACTCCGACATCCGCAGGGATCGACTTTCCCGATTGAGGGGTATCGACAATCGCGCGGAAAACGTCCAGACGAATTTCGTCTTCACGCCGCTCGAAAACGGACTCAACGGTCCACGGTCACTCGTAGAGCAAGAACGGAGCGCGCCGGTCGTGAAAATCGGCCTCGTCCCGGGTCCAGAGGGTTCGGAGGTCGGCCAGTTGATCGGCGGTCGGATTCGACTCGATCAGGCGTCGTTCGCGATCCGAACCATAAAGGAGGTCGATCGCGATCGGCTGGCTTACGAACTCGTAAGGCTCGGTCCGCCAGGCGAACCTTTCGGGGTTCTGCCGGCGTGCCTGGCTGAGTTGCGCCGTGTAGTGATACACGGGAGAAAAGAGCGTCGGGTCCTCGACGTGTGGCTGGGCTCCGAAGCAGGTTTTGCCCGCATGTTTGTGGAAAGTCGGCTGAAACGCACACGGGCGAAGAAACAGACCCGAGTTCCAGGCCGCCGGCTCGGCCAGTTGGTCGGGATCAAGCCAGGGTGCTCCCCAGAGCTCGAAGGGTCGGGTCGTCCCGCGTCCTTCGGAGAGATTTGTCCCCTCGACGAGACATCCGCCCGGATAAACCAGCGCGGTCTCGGGAGTCGGCATGTTCGGCGACGGGAGAACCCAGTGGAGCCCGGTCCCCGACCAGTTCATGGACCGTTCCCAGCCCTGGCAACGGATGACCGTCAGATCAACGTCGATCGAACATTCGCTCCGGAACAGCAGCGCCAGCTCACCGACCGTCATGCCGTGCCGGATCGGCAGGGGGTGAGGTCCGACGAAGCTTGTATACCCCTCGACGATCGTTGGACCTTCAACGATCTCACCACCGATCGGGTTGGGACGGTCGAGCACGAAGAATCGCAGACCGAGCGGAGCGGCGGCGCGCATCGCGTACAGCATCGTGGCGGCGAACGTATAGTAACGGCTACCAACGTCCTGGACGTCGAAGATCAGTGCGTCCAGGCCATCCAGTTGCTCGACCGTGGGCGTCAGGCTCTCCACCGTCGGCCCGTAGAGCGTATGGACCGGCACGCCGGTCTTTGCATCCCGATCGGCGGCGACTCCGATCATGTCCTGGGCATCCGCCCGAATTCCATGCTCGGGGCCGAACAGCGCGGCGAGCGTCACCCCTTCGACCGACGCCAGATGATCGACGAGGTGAACCATCCGTTGATCCACCGAGGTCGGGTTAGCGATCACGCCAAGTCGTAGGCCGCGAAACGCCTGGAATCGATCCGTGACCGCGCCATCGAGTCCCGTCCGCACGCGTGGAATCATGAGAAAAACGCTCGGCGAGCCAGAATGATCGCCCCCTCAGCAGGATCAGTCACGACCTGGGAGTGAACCTCGAATCCCTGAAGACCTAACTGGTCGTCGAGCACCCGAGAAACCTCGGAGCACTTGAGCAAGAAACTTCCTGCCTTGGCGAGGGGCAGGGGCCCTTGGTCGATCCCGATCTGATGGGCGACGGCCACGACCATCCGGGCCAGTTCGATCCCCGAGGGCTCAAGAATTTCGGTAAAGATCGACCGATCTGCTCGCGAGGCCTCGACGACGATCGGAGCCAGCCCGGCAATCCGGGCCCGATCGAAGTCGGTTCGATAAAGAGCCGCGACGAGACCGGAGGGATCGGCGATCGCGAATTGTTCACAGATCCGGGACGTTAGCGGATCGGGCTTCGGGGGCGACTCCCGACCATCGGCGCGCCGGGCCACTTTACGGAGACCGGCCAGGGCCACGGCGTAGCCGCTCCCTTCGTCGCCAATCAGGTAGCCCCATCCCCCCGACCGCGCGGATTGACCCGTTTTCGAGCGGCCGACCGCGATCGATCCCGTTCCCGCGATCACTCCCACGCCCCAACCGTCGAGGGTTCCGGCCGCGACCACCAGGTCGCCATCGTTGACCAGGACCAGCCGATGGGCCCAGCCACAATCGTCGGACCACTTTTCGAGAAGCTGCTTCTCGGCCGGCCGATCGAACCCGGCGAGACCCAGGCACGCGACGTCCACCGGACAGCGGCCAAGACCGGCGTCGTCGAATGATCGGGAGATCGCCAGATCGAGAGCCGCGCGGGCCGCTTCGGGACCAATCGACTTGACGTTGGACGGACCAGCCTGGCCGCGACCGATCACCGGACCCGGATCTTCGGCAAGCCAGGCCTTGGTAGAGGTTCCTCCGCCATCGATGCCGAGAACCAGAGCCCGGCTCATCGAGCCGCCCCCGAAATCGCCTGACGGACCTGACCATCGTGAGCGTCGAGCAACAGGGCCGCGCGGTCGGCATCGACGTTCGCCAGAGCGGCGACGATCGCCCGTTTCAGGTTGCCGCCACAGGCGACGAGGAGCGCGGCGGCCTGGTCGTCCTCGATCCCGGCGACCTCCCGGAGGATGCGCCGGGTCCTGATCCGCAGTTTTTCGTTGGTTGGTTGGAGGTCGATCATCCGGTTGCCCAGAGTCTTCCCGGTCCGGACCATCGCGCCGGTGGTCAGCATGTTGAGGACGAGCTTGGTGGCGGTTCCGGCCTTCAATCGGGTCGATCCGGCAAGAATCTCCGGACCGACCAGGAGCGCGATTTCGAGGTCGACCGCCTGTCCGAGCAGGCTGGGCCGATTGCAGGCGATCCCGACGGTAAAAGCCCGTCGGCTCCGGGCCTCCTGGATCGCTCCCAGGACGTAAGGGGTTCGTCCCGAGCTGGCGATTCCGACCACCAGATCGTCCGGACCGACGTTGGCGGCGCGGATCTCGGCGGCCCCTTGTTCGCGGTTGTCCTCGGCTCCCTCGACGGCTCGGGTCAGCGCGGTCGATCCGCCGGCGATCAGCCCGACGACCAGTTCCGGCGGCGAGTTGAAGGTCGGCGGACACTCCGAGGCGTCGAGAACACCGAGCCGGCCTGACGTTCCGGCCCCGATGTAGATCAGGCGTCCGCCGCGGCGAAACCGATCGGTCACCTCGTCGATCGCCCGCGCGATCGACGACGATTCGGCCCGGACTGCCT
>JAJYCH010000677.1 GCA_021778575.1 Planctomycetota bacterium | reverse complement strand
CGGCAGCCCGGTCGACCGGACTCCTTCGACCAGGCCGAGGACGTTCTTCCTCGGCTCGATCCGGCCGACATAGAGGATGAAATCGCTGGTCCCGTGGATCTGTCGGAAGGCCGAGGGGTCGGCGTGCGCGAACCGCTCCTCGACACCGTTGGGCACGGGACGGATCACGGCGGGGTCGGCCCCGAACCAGCGAACAAGCTGTTCGCCCTCGGCGGCGGAGTTCGGCAAGATCACGTCGGCCGAGCGCAAGAGGTCACGCCGCCAGGTCGGGAACCGGGGAGCGAGCGCTTTGAGCCGCCACTTGGCCCGGTTCGCCAGCCGACCGATGCGATCGGTGGCGAGTGCGGCCATCGCTCGCGGCTCGATCCAGCAGATCGGCGAGAGCGCGACGGGAATTCCCTTGGCTCGGGCGACTCGGGCGAGCTGGAGCCCCTCGCGTGACATCCCGAACAGGTGGAGCAAGCTCGCCCGATCGATCCGATCGACCCAGGGCACGAACGGCCGGATCGCGACCCCTCGGGCTTCGAGGTAACGCCCGGTCTGGACAAGCTGGTTTTCGCCGCCGCCGGGCGATTGAAACGCGGTCGAAGGGGCGTGGTAGACCACCGCTCCGTCGACCATCGCGCCCTGTGTTCGCGCTCCCAGCCAGTGGCGAGCGGCGATGACCGGGGCCGATCGCGCCAGTCCCCCCCGGCTCTCCCGCTCGACAGGGACGGCCGCGACCCGCTTCATCGTGAGGCCACCGATCGCCATGCGCACGCTCGTCCTTCCCTGGTTCGCGGCTCGCGCCTTCCCTGGCACGCCACGCGTCGAACGATGACCCTACTTCTGGCCCGATTCCGGTTTTACGTCAAGACCAAGATCCCATCGTTCTTCCTTCCGCCAAAGTATCACCATGGAATCTTGGGGTCGTTTGCCACCTTTAGAAAAATCAATAACCATCAGCGTCGATCAACTCTCCTCCCGATCGTGTCGCAAGCTTTTGCCAGACCCCGGGCGGGATTCGACCTTGAATGTAATCGTTAGGATTGGACGAATCATTGAGCGTCCATGTGTTTATCGAGTTTTTGATGAAACGAACTGATCCATCCACCATCAAAACATTGAGCCCACCCTGATGCATGCTGGAGGCGCTCCAGCCTCTCTGGGTTAGCGACACACCGTTCGAGTTTTCCTGGGGTTGATTAGGCCCCCAGAAGGCAGTCAACAGCGTCGAGGCGATGTTCGAAGAGATCCAGATATTCGCGGATCGATAATAATCCGGCAAATAAGTATCGAACGGCTTAAGTTTCGTGAGTGATCGCTCTCCCACGAGCATAGTGTTCGATGTGCCGTCAGTGAACGAACTGAGCTTGACCGGTGTGACGGCCCCGAATCCACCATTGCAGTAATAAGCCCATTGTGACGGGACTGAACAAGATTGTCCCGATGGTAAGGCAAAGTAGGTCAGGGATCCGCCAAATCCAGCGTAACTCGTCCTTCCAATGCCTGGAGATCCATCCCACACATAACCCAGAGCGAACGTAGCAGCGCTCGTCAAAGACAGTGATGAGGCCGCGTCGGAATCGGATGGGCACGTGTATGTTGCTACGATGGTTGACGCAACTGTCCTGTTATCGATGCTCAGGACATAAAGATTGAGGTTCGTCGCGTTGTAGATCGGAATCTGCTCAAGATATGGAAGGATACCTGTCAGAAAGCTATCATTAAACTCCCATCGATCGCACTGAGGGTCAAATGCTGGAGAATAACGTCGATCAAAAGTCGGCGTAATCGCCAACGGTAACGAATCCAGAGTTGTGATATAGCCATGAATCCCAATCCCAATCTGTCGTAGATTATTCAAGCATTGGGCTCGTCGCGCCTGTTCGCGAGCAGCTTGTACTGCGGGAAGCAGGAGACTAATCAGGATTCCGATGATCGTAACTACGACCAGTAACTCGATGAGCGTCATGCCACGCGGAGCACCGCGTTTGAACTTGTGGAGACGAACAACGATCATGTTAATGCTCCTCTATTGCTTCTGGGCTCGACCTATTGCGACATTTTTGTGGCCATTCTTCGAGACCATCGGCCCAGGAAGGCCAGAATTGCGAAGCCCAAAAATCCGGCGAGCCAATACAACCAGGCCGGTTCACTTGATGACTTCAAAGCGGGATCTTTCAAACCATAATGGGCCATGGTGAATTCGGATTCTGGTAATGTGACAAACTCAACCTGCGGAAAATTGCAACGATACATCTTTGAATCAAGACCAATAATTTGGGCTGACTTCACAAAAAATCTACCTTCCGCACTTGATTGATACTCGACATCCGAACGAACAGCCCGACCAAAGGTGTTGGGAGGGGATAACTCGGCCCAAACGATCGCCCAATTCAACCCGGGATCAAAGGCGGCGCGGATCTTGGCGAGTTTATCGGGTGCATCACCAGTCTCGAATTCCACCTCGACAAGCGAGCGTCCCTTCTCCACCAACTCACTCGATTTGAGCAGCTTGAAGTGTTTCTTCTTCATCATCTCGGCAATGGTCATGTTCGCGAGCGACCAGGGGCTCTCGACAAATCTTGCAAAATCATGATGGACCATCGCGTTTTCTAAGGTGCCATCTCCATACATGCTGACTACGTATTGAGTCGAACTATCCTCTTTCTGCAATCGAAAGCAATGCCGGTCGACTCGGCAATAAACCACGGCCTCTCCAGGTCCTTTCGTGCCTACAACCCCTTCGCTTGCCTCGAATTCGTACTTCACGGATCCCGGACGCGTCGCATATCGGATCTGGCGTGATGGCCCAAACTTAGCATTCACTACCCCACAGACACTGGCGGTCCCCCTTGTCCCCTCCAGTCGTGCTCGCAGTTGGATGACCTGATCAGGATACTCCCGCAGAAATTGATCACCCGGATCGGCGGAAGTCGAAAGTATTAAAGCAACGCTAACGAGCATGGCGTTCAAGCATGAGTCCTTTGTTGAGATCCGGAAAAACAGCCTTCGCAGCGCAAATGCTGCGAAGGCAAAATTTCACCGAAGCCTGGCCATCGGGGATCAGGAAGAAGAGGTGAGATATGGGCCAGGGAACATTGGGCCTGTGAAGTTACAGAAGCAAGCTGTGGTGGTAGGATCGAGGACAATCAAAGTGCATGTGTTCCATTGCGCGCACTGAGGCTGCCCGTTCGAGCAAGGATCGACGAGTACATAGTAGGGGCCATCGCACATCGGGACGACTTCGGATGTAGCAGCCATCGCCAGCTGGACGGTTCCAGCGACGAAAACTCCGGCCAACACTAGGTAGGCCAATGATGTTGTAGCGATCGAAGTCAGTCTCAGAGCATGCCGCTTCGTGATGCAAGTACTCCTCAGAATAGAACACCCAACCGAAGTGATGATGGTATGCGATATGTTACCGCACACCTACCGACGATTCAGCCGTCAC
>JAJYCH010000022.1 GCA_021778575.1 Planctomycetota bacterium | reverse complement strand
TTCTGGGCAAGGAGGAGGGCCGGAAGACGATCGACCGAGTCAACGATCAGGCAAACGGCCAAAAGACCGTCACGCCGGGCCTCTATCGGCTCGATGGCGACACCCTGGAAATCTGTTCGGGAGCGTCAGACGGCCCAAGGCCGACCGATTTCAAGGCCAGCGATGAAGCTGCGGTGCCAATGATCGTCACCTACAAGAGAAAGCCCGCGTCGCCAATAGTCGTCAACTTTGGTGAGACCTACTTCGGCCCGGCCAATGCCGCGACCCAGCGGCCGGAAAAGCAACGGACCGAGCAGCAGGCGACGACCAAGCCTCCGCGAGAGCAACTGGATGGCAAGAACCGCCCCTCAACAAAGGCGAAACCGGTGGTTGCCGAGGACGAAGCACCAAAGGTCGCCGTCCCGTCGCTCACTCAACTGGGTCGGGATTGGGTCGTGTCGATTCCGAGCGAAATGGACCGGGTGACCATGATCAACACCGAGACCGGCTTTCGGTCCACGCACCGGTTCCCGTCGAAGTTGACCGAAATCCTGCCCGTCATGAACGGCGCGATGGTGGCCTTCATGCTCGAAGGGCCGGAGGTTCGGCAGATCCTCGTTTTCTACCTCTGGGACAAGAAATGGTATCCGCACGACCTCAAGGAACCGGTGACGAAAGCCATCCCCATCGTCGGAGCCCAGGAAGTTAGATATGAATTGGGCCGGTTTTTTACCATCTTCAGTCAACCGGCCAGGAAATGGTCAACGCTGGAAATGAAGCGGGGCAAAGCTCAGGACATCCGGTGGAACATCAACGAGCAAACCGGTAAGCGGACCTATCAGGACGGAGCTATCCTCCACACCTACGACCCCAAAACCGGCGAGTGGACCGACTTCGACACCAACGGGCCGGACACCGTGAGCCCGCCGGCCCCGGCCTCGAAACAAGATGGACCCGGCCCGGGATCCGCTGACAAGCCAGGCTCGAAGCCTCAGACCGAGGCCAAGCCTCTTGCGCTTCAGCCGATCGTGTGTATGATTTCGGTCGACCCCGTACTCATCCTGGTCGTCTCGGCCGAGCGTGACAAGCTCACAATGATCGATTCTTCCACAAAAGAACGGAAGACCTTGCGGCTGAACCAGAAGGTGACGGCGGTCACTCCCATGGTTTCAGGTCGGATGATCGGGCTACACATGAAAGGCCAGGGGCTCACCAAGGTCGTCCAATACGACCGGATGGCAAAGGCGTGGAGCGAACACGAATTTAAGGACCCGGCGACTGTGGTCCAACCGGTCACGGGCCCTCTGCACAACGGATTCGCCCTCACCGGACTCTGGCTGACCGCCCCGGAGGTCACCCGGCTGGACGTCTTCGACGGCCAGAAGGACAAGTGGATCACGCAGGATCTCCGCGAGCCAGCCAAGGGCGGGGTCTCCCCGGTGGTGACCACATCCACCATCTCCTATCACATCGGCCGCTTCCTGTACATCTATAGCGCCCTGGCCGGGAAGTGGGCCGTGCTTGAATTGAAACTTGAATTGAAACGAGAGGGCGCGGGGTCCCAAAGCGGAGCCGGAATCCCGAACACTCCCGACGAAAACGGCAAGATCATCATCAAGGGGGTCGACATCATTCACATCTACGACGCCAAGACCGGCGACTGGACCCAGATCGACACCAAGGACGAGAAATAAGCGGCTCCCCGTAGGGTGTGTCGAGGGCGTCGAAGACGCACCGATGGCTTGAACACCGACAACGAACACAAACACGGTGCGTCTTCGACGCCCTTGACACACCCTACAAATTCTCGGGAAAAATGGTCTGGATGCGATATTCAAGTTCAAACGTGATCTCGCCGCTCTCGATCGTTCCCGACTCTCTCCAGCCGGATCGTCGGTAGAACCCGGCGGCCCGGCTGTTGGGGTCGGTCTTCAGCCAGATCCGGCTGGCCCCTCGGTTCCAGAGGAAGTCGACCGCACGGTCCAGCAGCCTCGTGCCGAAGCCTCGCCCTTCAAAGCCCGGCATCACGAACAAGGCCCAGATCGAGAACGTCTGGAGATCCGCAATCGAGAACCCGACGACCTCGCCATCTTCCTCGATCACCCAGCCGTGGTAGCGCTGGCCCAGTTCGGCCCGGAAGAATTCGGGCGTGATCCCCAACTCGGTCAGCCGCTGTTCGGTCAAGGCATTCTCGACCACCGCCAGACGAACGCGGAACATGCCCGGGATATGTTCGTGCCTGGCTTCGACACAGGCGGGCATGGGTTCAGGCTCCGAAGTCGGTCGGCTCCAGGGGCGTTGACTCCTGGAGGCCGGTCCAGATCTCGTTGAAACGGTCTCGGACGTAAGGATTCAACTTCTCGGCGAAGTCGGCGGGAAGCTTGAGAACCTTGACCAGTTCGATGACGTCGGTGAAATCTTTCTGCCGGTGCATGCCACCGGTCATCCCGGAAGCGAGCTTCAATTCGACAAGGGTCTCGATTCGAAGATAATCGATCCCATCGATATTGATACTGACCGTCGAGGGATCGGGGAAAGCGACGGGCTTGGGCTTACCGTCGCCGGGGTATCCTCCGGAAATCAGGAATTCGATCCGAACGCCAGTCTCGGCATCGCGGAGCTGCTTGCTGCCAGCGAACGGCGGGACATATCCCAACCCTTCCAGGCGGTCGTGGATCTCTTTTAATCCCTCGGCTGTCACGAGGAAATCGACATCGTCAGTGAAACGGCGGTAGCCGTGCTTGTACATCGCCATGCCACCGACCACGGCATAGGGGATACCCAGGTCGCGGAGTCGCTTGGTGAACTTCAGGAGCGTGTCCTGAACCGCACTCTTTTCCTCAAAGAAACGGCTTCCCTCGCTCAAGGCACGCCCCCAATCGTTGTCCAGGAGTTTCTCGTAAGGAACCAATTCAACCGCAGTCGGCTCGGCTGGCATGAGTATCCTCCGAATCTCTCGAAATTCGATCTCAGGGAGTGACCGCCTCGAACACCCGACCCACGGTCTGAAGATATTCGAGATCCCCTTGCTCGGCCCGTCGGGCGATCTCGTCGAGCTTCCGGATGGAGTCTGGCTCCAGGCAGGGCTCGCTTGGGTCGTCCTCAGGGTAAATGACCTCGACATCCACCTCGACAGCGAATCGCCCCCTCTGCACCCAACGCTTCCTCGTCTCGCGTCGATCGCTCATAATTTGTCAACTCCGATCGTAGACGGTGACCAACTTCGCCCGACGACTCTGAGGCAGCCAGGCCCAAATTGCCTCGACCTCCGTCCCGTCCACCAAGATTTGGCTCACCACCACCGAGGGATTCGGCTGGCTGGCGGGACGCTCTCGGATCAATTGGGCTTCTTCAAAATCAGCAACGAGTTGCCACGCTGTCACACCTCGTTCCTCGCAACGCTCGTCAGCATGCAAGGAGACGAGGTAGTCGCCATTCTGGATCGCCGAACGGATCTGTTCGAACAATTTGCCATGTGGTCTTCACTCCGCCTCAGGCTCCTCGTCGGTCTCTTCGACCTCGGGATGGTCGCTGGCTTCGGCCTCGGCCACTCCGTCGTTGAGGATGTGGTCGGTGGGCGGGGCGAGGGCTTCGCCGTTGACTTCGACTTCCAGGACTTCCTCGTTGCCTTGCAGTTCGGTCTCGGGGAGTTTGGCGAGCGAGCTGACCGAGGTCCCTTCCTCGACCCGGATCAGGCGGACGCCCCCGGTGTTCCGACCGATCGGCCGCATCTCGGCGACGGACGTGCGGATCAGGATTCCGCCGCTGGTGGTCAGCATCACCTCGTCGGCGTCGGTCACCTTGGCGATCGCCACGACCGGGCCGTTGCGGTCGGTCACCTTGATGTCGATCAAGCCCTTGCCGCCCCGGTTCTGCGAGCGATACTCGGTCAACATCGTCCGCTTGCCGTAACCGTTGGCGCAGACGGTCAGGAGGCTGGCCGGGTCGTCGTCGCCATTGGCCACGACCATCCCGATCACCTCGTCCCCTTCGCCGAGGTCGATCCCTCGAACGCCGAACGCTGGCCGGCCCATCGAGCGGACCTTCGACTCATCAAAGCGGATCGACATTCCTTCCTTCGTCGACAGAATGACCTGGTCATTCGCCCTGGTCCGGGCCACGCCGATCAGTTCGTCCCCTTCGTCGAGGCCGAGCGCGATGATCCCCCGGCCGAGCGGACGCTTGAACGCGGTCAGCTCGGTCTTCTTGACCGTCCCTCGACGGGTGACCATCACCAGGCATTCGTCCTCGTTGAACTTCCGGACGGGAACCAGTCCCGTGATCTTCTCCCCCTCGGCAAGTTGCAAAAGGTTGACGATCGCCCGGCCGCCCGAGGTCCGGGTCTGCTCGGGGATGTCGTAAACCTTGAGCCAGTAGACCTTGCCGTGGTCGGTGAAGAAGAGGATGAAGTCGTGGGTCAAGGCGACGAACATGTGTTCGAGGAAGTCGTCCCCTTTCGTGTTCGTGGCCGCGATCCCTCGGCCGCCTCGGTTCTGGGCGCGATAAGTGCTGGGCGGGAGCCGCTTGATGTAGCCGTCGTGGGTGACGGTGACGACCATGTACTCCTCGCGGATCAGCAGTTCCTTGTCGTAGTCGCCCAGTTCCTCGGGGTCGATCACGCTCCGCCGGTCGTTGGCGTACTTCTGCTTCATCTCGCGGAGATCGGCGCGGATGAGGTCGAGGATCAGCCGTTCGTCGGCCAGAATCCGCTCGTAGTTGTCGATCGACTCGCGGAGGCCGGTGTACTCGCGGATGAGCTTGTCGGCCTCCAGCCCGGTGAGCTGCTGGAGCCTCATCCCGAGGATGGCGTCGGCCTGCATCCGGGTCAGGCTGCTGGTCTGTCGAGCGTTGGGGTTGTTCAGGGCTCGCTGGAGAATCTCGGCCGAGACTTCCATGCCCATCAACCGGGCCCGAGCCTCATCAGGGTTGGCCGAGCTCCGGATCACCCGAATGATCTCGTCGATATACGCCAGCGCGATCAGCAAGCCTTCGACAATGTGCGCCCGCTGCCGGGCCTGGCGAAGTTGAAATTGGGTCCGGCGGCGGATCACGTTGACCCGGTGATCGATGAACAGGCGGAGCATCCGCTTGAGCGGTAGCTCCTCGGGTCGACCATCAACGAGCGCCAGCATGATCACGCTGAACGAATCTTGGAGCGGCGAATATTGAAAGAGCTGGTTGAGGATGACGTTGGGGTCTTCCCCCTTCTTGACCTTCACGACGATCCGGACCGGCTGCTTGCGGTCGGATTCGTCGACGATGTCGGTCACGCCGTTGATCCGGTCGCCGTTGACGAGGTCGGCCAGCTTGATCAGGAGCGGCCCCTTGGTGAGCTGGTAGGGGATCTCGGTGAAGATGATCTGCGACCGGCCGTCCTTCATCTCCTCGATTTCGTACTTGGCGCGGATGATGACCTTGCCTCGGCCAGTCCGGAACGCCTCGCGGATTCCCCAGCGACCGCAGATGGTTCCGCCGGTGGGGAAGTCGGGGCCGTGGATATGTTCCATCAGGCCGTCGAGGTCGATCTCGGGATCGTCGATGAGCGCCACGGCGGCGTCGCAGACCTCGCCCAGGTTATGCGGCGGGATGCTGGTGGCCATCCCGACGGCGATCCCGCCCGAGCCGTTGACCAGCAAGTTGGGGAATTTACCGGGCAGAACGCGCGGTTCCTGGTGCTTCTCGTCGTAGCTGGGCTGGAAGTCGACGGTGTCGAGCCGGATGTCTTCGAGCATCTCGGCGGCGACCGGTCCCAGCTTGGCCTCGGTATACCGCATGGCGGCGGGCGGGAGGCCGTGGATCGAGCCGAAGTTCCCTTGCCCGGTGATCAGGAGGTGGCGCATGTTCCACCACTGGGCCATCCGGGCGAGGGTGGGATAGATCGAGTTGTCGCCGTGCGGGTGATACCGCTTCATCGTCTCGCCGACGATCCCCGCGCACTTGCTGGTCGAGCCGCCGGGGGTGAGGCCAAGGTCGAGCATCGCCGTCAAGATCCGCCGCTGCGACGGCTTCAAGCCATCGCGGACATCGGGCAAGGCGCGGCTGACGATGACCGACATCGCATAAGTGAGATAGCTTTCTTTAAGCTCGGTCTCGATATTCAGCGGCGGTGTCGGCAGGTGGTCGGGGTTCTTGGGGACGGCGGTGCTCACGATCGATCCCTCGTAGATCACAAATGCGTCGCGACCCGGCTCCAAGACCGGCCCTCGCGACCCTCCAGGACAAGAGAATCATTGTACACGAACCAGCCCCCTCCGACAACATCAACACGACCGAATCGACCGCATCTAAGTCCCGACGGATTCGATAGTTCGCGACGGGATGGCGCACCACGTGCGCCGCTTGCGTACCCGATTTGCACCGGGTTGTTTTTCGCGATCACGCCAGGCAGTAAGATCGAGGTCAAACCGACCCCGACGACCTCGGAAGCTCCGCCTGGAACGTCCCCCTCCGGCGGATGGTTCCGCCACCCACCGCCGATCCTCCCGCCGAAATGCCCGACAACCCCTGATCGTCGCTGGGATTTGGGGATAATCGGTCGCGACGCACTGGCGCATCACTGACGAGAGGAGACGTTTCATCTCCCATGTCGTCAGCTCCGCGGCGGCTCGGGAACCGGCAAACTTGCTGACTTTTAGCGAGAACGGCCAGCTGTTGCTCTCGCTGAGTCGAATGCATGACTCAACCGGTATTGTCGAGGAGTGCAACCGATCGTCCGTCGGAACGCATCGTTGAAGCGGCTCAGCGAGCCGAATCCCGATTCGTACGCGATCGTGAGGATTTGCTGATTCGTCGTGGCGAGGAGTCGTTGCGCGTGCGTCAGTCGATGCTGGTTGATGCACGTCACAAGGCTCATCCCGAACGCCGTGCGGAAAAGCGTCATTGCGTACCCCGGATGGAGTCCTACGGATCGGCTGATTGCTTCGACCGAGAGCGACGACGTGTAATTCTGGGCGATGTACCTGGCCATCTGCTCGGCTTTCCCGACTTCGGTTTCACTCGAGAAATGCGATCGGGCGAGAACCGATTCCGGACCTGACTGATTCTTGGTAGCCGCCGAACCCATTCTCAAGAGTCGGGCTTCGATTTCGAGAAGAGCCGCGCGGCGAAGTTCCACGACGGGGCCTTCAAGGTTCTCGGCCCAGTTCGTGAACTGCTCGACGTCCAGGCGAAACCGGGTCGTGTCTCTCTCATAGGCGACGCGGCCCCGGAGGATGGCCTGAACGAAGAATGCAGGAAGTTGAAGCTGGAGAAACCAGGCGAGCGGGATGGTTGCGACAAAGTATTCCGCTGCCGGACCCGGTGCCTCTTGCCCGAGGATTTGATGCGGGACGGCCGCCCAGAAAGCGGCCAGGCTGCCCGCCTCGATCGTCACTCGGTCGCCACCGAGTCGATAGGTCAGCGCCCCTTCGACGAGGAGATTAAGCTCGATCTCATTGTGACGATCGGGCCGGACCATCGGGACCTGCGTCCAGCGCTCGCAGGTCAAGCCGTATGGGGAAAAATCCGGACGCGTGTCATCAAAACTTTTCATGACCTGAGGATACGGGGAGAACCCGCCAAAAACCAGGAGGAAAACAGGCGACCCCGCAGAATACAGTGATTTCAGGATGGAACTCCATGGCTGATCGACTTTCCCGAGGACTCTTCCCTTGAAAGCTTTCTTTCCGATCATAAGTCTTCTGATCGTCCTGGCGAGCACAGCGCTGGCGCAAGACGAATCACGTGAGCAGAGCGGTGGGCTCGCCCGATCATCCGCGAAGCCTCGGGTTGTGGTCTTGACGGACTTCCCGCCGCTCGATACGTCGATCGATTCAGGTCCGGCCCACAAACGGAGCGATCCCGACGACATTCAATCCATGGTGCGTTTTCTCCTTTACGCCAATGACTTCGATGTGGAAGGGTTGGTCGCCTCCTCGGCGACCTTCGCGAATATCGCCAACAAACAAAATATTCGCGATATTTTGAATCTTTACGATGGCGTCGTCTCCAATCTCAGGAAGCATGACGGCCGGTATCCGACGGCGGATCACCTGCGCTCCATCACGTGGCAAGGACGATCCGGAACCTACGGGCGTCCGGCCAAGGACATACTGGGACCAGACAAGGACTCCGAAGCATCGGAAAAGATCATTGCCCTGCTCGATGGATCGGATCCACGACCGATCTGGTTCTGCGTCTGGGGGGGCTCCTGCGATCTGGCGCAAGCATTGTGGAAGATCAAAGAAACCCGAAGTGCTCTTGAGGTAGAAAGGCTCCTCTCGAAAGTTCGGGTGTATCTCATCGGTCTGCAGGATGGAACGGGCCAGTGGCTCCTCGACACGTTTCCAAAGCTGTTCGTGATCGCAGCTAAAAATACCTGGATGGGCATGTTTGGTGCCTCTGATCTGGCATGGGTCAATGCGAACATTCGCCAGGATCACGGCGGTCTGGGAGCCATTTATCCCACCGTCGCCATGGGCACCAAACCCGGGGTGAAGGAGGGTGATTCACCATCCTTTATGTATCTGGTCAGCGCATGTCGCGGATTGAATGATCCAGACCAGCCCGATCAACCGTCGTGGGGAGGACAGTTTGTACACGATCTGGTCCGCAACCACTGGACGGATCACCCAGCAGGCGACAAGACGGTGAAGCGGTGGAATGCGACCTTCGAAAACGATTTCGCGGCCCGCATGGACTGGTGCGTGAAAGCCTTCAAGGATGCGAATCACACACCCGTTGCACGAGTGAAAGGTGGCCTGGAACGCGTCGTCAAGCCCGGCGAAACCGTGAAGCTCAAAGCCGCCGCCACCGACCCCGATGGTAACCGGATCACCACCAAATGGTGGCAATCCACCGAGGCGGATTCTGTCGCCGCGACCTTGACCATCGCCAACAGTGATTCACTGGACAACGCTAGCTTCGTCGTTCCCAACGAACCAGGAAAACAGATCCAAATTATTCTCGAAGTGACGGACAACGGCACGCCGTCACTCGTGGTCTATCAACGAGTCGTCTACAATATCAACTGAAGGGAGAACTCATGCTTAAATCATACTGGTCGTTTATGCTGATATTCCTGTCTTTCATGATCGCTTCGATCACGGCGGACGCGGCTGAGCTCAAGCCTCGGATGGTCGTCCTCACTGACGTCTCCACCTGGGAGACCGATGATAGCGAATCGTTGGTTCGGCTCCTTGTTCATGCCGACATGTTCGAGATCGAAGGACTGGTTTACACCACCGGCTGGAGCCTGGAAACCACTCCTCCGGACTTCATCAATCTGATTCACGACGCAATCAATGCCTATGAAAAAGATCTGCCCAATCTACGGAGACGCTCCAACCAGAACGACCATCAACACGACGAATCTCGCCAGGAAATCGGCTACTGGCCGAGTCCGAAATACCTACGAGACCGCACCATGTTCGGGAGCAAGGTCCGGGGTTTCAGCCAGATTGGTGAACGCAATGGTTCCCCCGGTAGCGACCTGATTATCAAGCTAGCCGATGAACCTGACGATCGTCCCATCTGGATCTCCGTCTGGGGCGGTGGGAACACACTCGCCCAGGCGATCTGGCAGGTGCAAAAGACACGAAGCGCCGAGGAGCTGAAAGTCTTCCTGCAGAAACTTCGCGTCTATGCAATCACAGACCAGGACCGATCCTACAAGACCGGTACACCGTTCAACATCAGCTCTCACCAATGGATTCGCCGGGAATTTGGGAAGGATCTTCTATTTATCTGGGACGAATCTGCCTGGCTATTTCAGAATGGGACCGGGAAAGCCAGATGGCACGAGTACGAGACCCAGATCCAGGGGCATGGCAACCTGGGAAATGTCTATCCCAAATACAAATATGGTGTCGAAGGCGACACTCCCGCGTTTCTTCACATCATTCCTCTGGGACTCAACAATCCCGACATTCCCGGTCAGGTCGGCTGGGGTGGATACTTTGAGTGGGGCAAAGGCCCAGACAATGAATCGCTCGCCTATACGAATCATCAAGGTTCCGCAAAAAAGATTGCCACAAAATATGAAGCGTATTTTTACCCCGCGACCTTCAACAATTTCGCAGCCCGAATGGACTGGGCGAAGGACGGCAAGGGAAACCGAAATCCGATTGTCGTCGTCGATGACAAAACGGGCATCGATCTATTGACCAAGAAACCTGTGCAAGGCACGAAGGTCGCGCTCGACGCCTCCAAGTCGTACGACCCGGATGGAGATGAGCTGACATTCAAGTGGTGGATCTTGTCCGAAGCGGGTACCTATCAACAGAACGTCGATATCGCAAATCACAACTCCAGTCGCGCCACGGTGCACGTACCATCTGACTCGGCGGGAAGGAGCTTTCATGTGATCTGCGAGGTTCAGGATAGCGGAACGCACAAGCTTACCGGTTATCGAAGGATCATCTTTGAACCGCCGCGATAGACAGGGTCGGTTCCAGAACTGACGACTGGAGTTTTGCAAACTCGCGATAATGATTCTGAGGTATCGCCGATTTCGGGTCTTGCGGCCGAGCGATGGGCAAGGTATGTTAAACTCCAATCCACCCATCTCAAAGCGATCTCCGATCCATCAATCTTCGGGATGAGCAGCAATCTCATGCGGGTACTGGCACCGATCCGGCTGGCGCGGGCTTTCGTCGGAGCGTCCTTGACGTTCCTGGCGATCAGCCTGTTCGCGCCCGGTTCGGCTCGGGCCGCGAGCTGCGATCACCCGAGCGATCGGCCGAGCATCGCTCTTGATGCGTTCGCGAAGCCGGGTGGATTGATGACTCCCGTCGATCACGTCCCCCGGCCCAAGCCTTGCTCGGGTCCGTCGTGCTCGAACAAGTCGGCCCCGCCCTCGACGTCGAGCCCGCAGCCGCCGCCTCGCTCCGAACTCTGGGGCCTCGCGGTCGAGCCATTGCCGGTTGACCCGCTCGACTCCTCCGCCCGATGGGTCGAGGAAACCTTCGAGCTTCCCACCCCGCTCGCCACCTCGATCTTCCATCCCCCTCGATCCTCCCGCTGAATCCCCACGCGATCAGGCGTGCGCCAGGCGATCACGCCTCGGCCATTCTCTGTTTCCACAGGTTCTGACCTGCTAGCCCGCGCTCGCCTCAACCAGCGCGCGATGGCGACAGTCCAGACCTGGCCAGAGCACGTTACCGGTTGGTGTCGCTCTCTTGCAGGGTGGGCTCGGCCCACCACGAATTGAAGCTGGTGGGCCGAGCCCACTACAAGAGCGAATGCGCTCGACCAACCCAAAATTCGCGGATTCATCGGTTCAATTCATTGAGGGGTTTTCCATGTCCATTCGTCATCGACGATCGGCGTTCACGCTGATCGAATTGCTGGTCGTCATCGCCATCATCGCGGTTTTGATCGCCCTGTTGCTCCCCGCCGTGCAGGCGGCTCGCGAGGCCGCCCGACGGTCGCAGTGCGTCAATAACCTCAAGCAACTGGGCCTGGCCCTGCATAACTATCATGACGTCAACGGCGCGTTCCCGATCGGTCAGTTGCTCAACGTGACCACGGGCGGGACTTGCGACATCTCGGCGCAAGCACGCTTGCTGCCGTTCATGGAACAGACCAACCTCGCCAACGCGATCAACTTCGGGCTCGTCTCAAGCGCGACGGCGAACGCGACCGCTCTGGGAAACACGGTTGCCACGTTCCTCTGTCCGAGCGACGGCACCAGCTCGCTCCCCGTCGGCTGGGCGGGCACCAATTACCGGGTCAACTATGGCACCAGCATCGTCAACGCCTACGGAGCCGAGGATAAATCCGGAGTAGATACCAGCATGCCTTTGCCGAACGGCACATTCTTTCTGGACAACTTGATCACGATTGCCACCATCATTGATGGCACCAGCAATACCGCCGCGTTCAGTGAACACGTCAAGGGGGATTTCAGTAACGCCATCTCCACCGATTTCTCGGACACGTTCCGTCCTGGCACCTACCCCCCCACCGCCGACCAGGCTTATCTCGACTGCAAGTCGGTCAACACGACCGACCTGACCAAGCAAGGGAACTCCAACGCCGGCGGCCCCTGGCTGAACGATGGCCACACCCCTTCGCGTTCTTACCACGCCTTTCCCCCGAACACTCGCTCGTGCATGTTCCCGCCGCAACGAATCAGCACCACCGCCAACAGTCTCCACGCCGGAGGGGTCAACGTCTGCCTGGCCGACGGTTCGGTCAAGTTCTTCAAGTCGACGATCAACCTCATCGCCTGGCGAGCCACCGGGACCCGCAACGGTGGCGAGATCATCAGTAGCGACAGCCTCTGATCCATCCGACTCGCGAGCGAACCGAATTTGAACCCCGTACCGGAGGACTTGAACCATGACCTCGGCACCGATCACCTCGGCCCGGCAAGATACCTGGCTCGCGAGCAGCCCGATCCTGATTCTGCTCCTGTTGCTAGCTCTGGTCCTGGGTGCCGGCTGTAGCCAGTCGGCCCGACCTTCCAACCAGGACGAGGGCCGCCAGGCGCTCCGGACGGTTCTCGACGCCTGGAAAAGTGGCGCGAGGGCCGACGCTTTCGCCCAGCAAAACCCCTCGATCCACGCCTCCGATGGCGACTGGCTGTCGGGCCTGACTCTCCAGGGATATCGCACCAGCGGCGAGAGCCGGCTCGTCGGAACCGACCTGAACTACGACGTCGACCTTGAACTCAAGACCACCCAGGGCAAGCTCGTCAAGAAGACCGTCGTCTACGCCGTCACCACCCATCCGCAGGTTCTCGTCCTCCGGATGGACGACTGAGCGGCAGAGATCAACTACCACCACCATTCGGTCAGCCGAATCGATTCGCCCACAAACATACGTTATTCACTCACTAGAGGACAGAACCGATGCGTCCAGCAACCGCCCTTGCTCTGGGCCTGATCTTGACCACCACCGGGGCCGTTCAGGCCGACGACCCTCGTCCCGTGCCGCTCACCCGGCCCGAGATGAAGCAATTTCTTGAAGACATGAAAATCCGCAAGCCGCGGATTCCCTTGCCCGAGTTGACCGAGGAGGAAAAGACGAAGCTCGGCGAGCGCGAAGCCGGCTACGAGAACCGGCTCAGGGTCCTGTACCTGCCCGATGGCTGGGGGTTCGGTGGAGGTGGAGGAGGCGCCGGTGGCAACCGTGCCGCGGCGGGGGGGAATCCCACCCCCGCTCCCGGCCGGAATTCCGACGCGAACATGACGCTCGATTACGCGTTCAAGACGGAGCTGTTCTGGATCGTCTCGCGGACCAACAACTGCCAGTATTGCATGGGGCATCAGGAGTCGAAGCTCCTCGGAGCCGGCCTGAACGAGGACACCATCGCCGCGCTTGACGGCGACTGGTCCGAGTTCACTCCCGCCCAGCGTTCGGCGTTCGCCTTCGCCCGTAAGATCACCTATCAGCCCTACCTCCTGAACGACGCCGACATCGTCGGGCTCCGCGAGCATTATCAAGATTTGCAGATTCTGGAAATGATCCTCTCGACGGCCGGGAACAACGCGATCAACCGCTGGAAGGAGGGGGCCGGCATCCCGCAATCGAAGAACGGCGGTAATTTCCCGCGACGGGATGAGAAGACCGGGCTGGCCGTGAACCCGACTCCCGACGCGCACCCACAGTCGTACCTGACGCCGACGTCCGAGAAGTTCCGGGCCACGATCAGCCGGGTCGCTCCGGTCGCGATCGACCCGAAGACCGGCAAGCCAACCCGCCAGACGATCAGCCGACGCCCCGCACTGGAGTCGCGCGACGCGGTCGAGAAGCAACTGGAGATCGCCCGGACCCGGACGCCTCGCCTGCCGCTCCTGGACGAGACCAAGGCACGCGCCGTGGTCTCCGAGGTCTGGCCCGACGGTCCGTTGCCACAATGGGTCCGGCTGGTGGCCAACTTCCCGAAGGAAGGGCTCAACCGGGTCAAGAGCATCAAGTCGGCCGAGGAAAAGGGAGTGATCACCCCGCTGGTGAAGGCCCAGGTGAGCTGGATCATCGCCCGGCAAGATCGCGCCTGGTACGCCACGGGGCTGGCCCAGCGTCGGCTGAAAGAGCTGGGGCAGACCGATGAACAGATCTATCAGCTCGACGGCGATTGGTCCAGCTTCTCACCCGCCGATCAAGCAAGGTTCACGCTCGTCCGGAAGCTCGCAACGTCCCCCGTCGTTCTGACCGACGCCGACGTCGACCAGGCTGTCAAGCTGACCAGCCCCGAAGAGGTCACGCAATTGATCTGCTACACAACCACCCGAGCCTCGTTCGACCGGATCACCGAAGCCGCCGGCCTCACCTTGTCCGAAAAGGACTGAGGGCTCAGTCGGGGAAGGACTCAGGACTGAGGACTCAGGACTCAGGACTCAGGACTCAGGACTCAGTCGAGGAAGGACTCAGGACTGAGGACTCAGGACTCAGTCGAGGAAGGACTCAGGACTGAGGACTCAGTCCCAAATCCTCAGTCCTTCCGCGACGGTTGCCAACCGCGAGCCAGCACGTCGAGAGTGGCGAGGAGGGTCGGGTCGGCGTTGATACGTTCTTCGGTGGCCTGGCAGGCGTGGCGGACGGTCGCGGGGTCTCGCCCTCCGAAATAGGCTCCGATGGCTCGAAAACTCAGGCGGGTCTGGCGGCGCGCCAGGTACATCGCCAGGTGCCGTCCCTCGGCGACGACCGCTCGACGGGTTGAGCCCTTGAGGTCGCGGAGCTTCAATCCGAACCGTTCGGCAACCGCCCGCGCGATCGCGTCGAGCGTCGGCCCTTCGCCCACCGGGTCGCCGTCAAGGATCGAGCCAACCAGATCGGGCGCGATCACTCGACGCTCGACACGACTGGCCAGCGCGACCTTTGACAGCCAACCTTCGAGCGTCCGGTAACCATCGGCCTCCTCGGCCAGCCGTTCGATTACCTCGGTCGGCAGCGCCAGGCCGCGACTTCGCGCGCGGTCGAGCAGGTAGCGGCGGCGCGATTCGACTGATGGTGGATCGATCCGGACCGAGAGCCCGCCGATCAGACGGTTTACCAACCGGGCCGGCCAGCCCGACCATTGACCGGGTCCCGCCTTGGCCGCGATCGCCACCGCCGCGCCCGCTTCGTCGAGTGCATCGAGCGTGTGGGCCAGCTCCTCCATCGCCCACGGGGCTCGTTCGAGCGACTGGAGATCGTCGAGAATGAACAGGTCGAGCCGACGGAACCGATCGCGGTGCTCGGCCCAACCGCCCGGCCGCGCCGAGGCCTCGGCGCAGGCCGCCGCGAACGATTCCCCTTCCAGGCTCGCCACTGCCGACTCGGGCCGACGGAGCAACCGCTCGGCCACCAGGCCAGCCAGAAGCCGCGATTTTCCCGACCCCGCCGGCCCATGAACCACCAGCGGCGAGAACCCCGCCGTCTCTCCCCGAGCGAGCGCCAGCGCCCCCGCGTGAGCCAGAGCGTTCTCCGGCCCGATCAGGTAGCCGTCCCAGGGATGAACCGGCGGCGCTGGACGAGCGAGGTCGGACATCGGGGCCGACCCTCGCTCAGATCCCGCCGAGCGGTTTGACCGCGATCTTCATTTCCTCGCCGTTTCGCAAGATCACGACGTCGACCGACTGGCCGGCGATGGCTCCGTTGGCCGCCGTGTAAGCGTCGGTGGTACTGCTGGTCCAGCGGCCGTCGAGGGTGGTCAAGACGTCGCCCGGCTTGAGCCCGGCCGCGTCGGCGGGAGAGCCCGCGCGGACGGTCTTGATGCTCACCCCTTTGCCGTCGTCCACCGGCTCACCCAGGGTCAAGCCCCAGAGACCGCTTGGCGCCAGCACTCGCTTCTTGGCGATCTTCGGCCCGGCGAGACGTTCGGGCAGGTCCTTCAAGAGGTCGCGAACCTCGTAGTCGACCGGTTCCAGCGTCATCAGCTTGGCCTGATAGTCGATCGTCGTCCGGTAGCGGGCGAAGAAGGTGAAGCCGATGATTCCGTCGAGCGGCTTGCCCAGAAACCCACCGAGCGCCTTCAGCGTCGGGTGGTCGAGGATGATCACCGGGATATCCTTCGCCTTCAGTTCGCCGACCTCCAGCGCCTTGATTTTCCCCTCGCCACGCATCGCCATCAAGAACGATTTGGGGGCGCTCTTGGAGATCGTGCCCGATTCCTCGGCCGCCTTGTTGCCCAGCAGCGAGACCGGCGCTCCCGAATCGAACACCAGGCGGAACGGCCCCTTGTCGTTGATCTTGGCCTGAACCACCATGTGGTTCGACGCCACCAGCTCGAACGGCAGGGTGATCAGGGCGCTCTTCTTGACGGCCGAAGGTTCCTGCGCGATCAAGGCGGGAGCGGCCAGAGCCAGCAATCCGGCCAGGCCGAGCAAGGTCGTGCCCTGGCGAATCTTCGAGGCGTGGTTCATGGTCAAAAGCCCTCCCCGGCGGTCACGGACACGTCGATCGTCTGGCCATCGCGAACCACCGCCAGCGCGACCTTGTCGCCCGGCCGGACCTCGGCCACCGCGTCTTTGGCGGTCTTCAAGGTCGTCACGGTTTTCCCGGCGACCTTCACCAGTCGGTCGCCCACCTTCAAGCTGGCGTCGGTCGCCGGCGCGGCGGCCAGGATCGCCGTGATCTTCAATCCGTCGGTCCCTTCATTCAGCTCGATCCCCAGAAATCCGCGAGGGTGAAGCAGATCTTCGGGCTGCTTGCCGACGAACGCGGCGGCCAGCTTGGCGATCG
>JAJYCH010000676.1 GCA_021778575.1 Planctomycetota bacterium | reverse complement strand
TCCGTTCGGGCACCTTGACGACGACCAGCATCGGGTTGTTGAAGTCGATCACCCGGCAGATGAGCTGGCGCTCGCGGACGGTCGCACCTTCCTCGATGACCGGTGCATTCATGGCATTGGCCGATCTCCTGGCATAGATGAGAATCCCATCGCCGGGCGACTTGACCGTGCATTTCTCGATCTGACGTTCGAGCTTCCGCACCTTGGTTTGCTCGAGTTGCCATTCCGCCTGCTTGCGAAGTTCCTGGGATCTGGCCAGCTCGACGTCGCTGTTGAGCTGGCGGGTCGTCTTCTCGCGGGTGAATTTCTCGAGGATCTCCTGATCCTTCAGGGCCATTTCGATATTTCGCTTGTGGTCGGCGATGCTTCGTTCGGCCTCGGTGAGCAAGGCGTCAAGCGTGACGTCGGCCACGACGTCGGAAGGCGTGCTCGGCCCTTTGGTCGTGGCGAACATCGCGTCGAGTTTCTTGCGCGCGGCCCTGGTCCGCTCGAGCCGGGCTTCACCGTCCTTCAGGCCACGCTCGGCGATCGCGACTCGATCCTTCAGGCGTGCCCGCTCCTGTGGGAGAACCCCATCGACATATTCCTGGACCGCGAATTCAGCGACCTCGCGGACCAGCTTCGTCTGCTTGTAAATCGCCTCGGCCTGCTGGGTGGCGATTTTCTGGTTGATCAGCGTGTCCCGGAGCAAGGCCGAGTCGAGTTCAAAGAGGGTTTCCCCCTTGGTGACCTTCGTCCCCTCGGGCCTGATCGAGATGAGAGTCGTTGCCCCTTCGACCTCGGAGAGCAGATCGAGGGATTTCGACGGTTCGAGGACGCCGGACCCGGACCAGGTCAGTTCGAGTTTCCCCGGCTTGACCTGGAAAAACCCCTCTTCGACGGCCGCCTCTGGTTTTGGGTCGGTCCTGGCTTCTAGCTTGGGAGCCTCGACCGGAGCCTTTGGCTCAGGCTTCTTCTGGACCTCTTCACCCGGCCCCTGGGCGAGCAAACCGGCTCCGGAGCCGGCGGCTCCGAGAGCGAGCAACAGCGTCGCGATCTTGCCGAATCGAAGAATGCTCATGGAACGAATCACCTCCTGAGCGAGCCAGGCGGCCGAGCCGGAGGCGATGCCTCGGGACGTGGCGAACCGGACCGCGAGCCTGGTTGTCGAATTCACCAATAGAGAAGGAAGCGAGGTTCCGAGTCCTGGCAATGCCAGGATCGCCAGGCCGTTGGTGGGGGCGAAGCCTCGACGGGTGAGCTGGTCTCGGAGCCGGTCGCGGGCTCGGGCTTGCCGGCTCTTGACCGTGCCGATCGGCCAGCCCAGGGCTCGGGCCGCCGCCTCGTGTGTTTGCCCTTCGAGGTCGCAGAGGACCACCGGGGCTTTGAACCGCTCGGGGAGACGGTTGATCTCTTCCAGGAGCACGCGTTCGAGTTCGTCAACCGGATCGGCGCGAGTCTCGGACTCGACCTTTTGCTGGGCCGCTTGTCGTTCGAGTCGTTTCCGTCGCGAGGCTCGGGACCGGGCACAACGCGCGGTCCGGTGGGCGACCTGGTGCAGCCAGGGACCGAGCGAGTCGCGAACCCAGAGGGTCTTCCCCTTGGCGACCAGGACCAGAAAAGTGGCCTGAAAAGCATCGTCGGAGTCGTGAGGGTCGTCGAGAACACTCCGGCAAACGCGGAGAACCATCGCCCCATGCCGATCGACGAGCGCGGCGAAGGCAAGTTCGGCGGCGTCGCCCCGAGCGGTCGCGAACCGTTCAAGAAGCTGACCGTCGCTCAGGTCGCCGATCGCCCCCAGCTCAAAGAGAGTCCGGAGCTGACGCCCCATCGTCCGATTCTTGCCGATCCCCACGCGAGTCCCCTCCCGTCAGGCCGTTCCCTTGATCCGACCGCCTTGAGTAATGTAACAAGGACGGTCGGCGGTTCCGACTTTCTGGGAAAGTGCGTCGAGAAAGCGAAATGCCATGACGTCCGATATCGAGCCGATCAGACCGCTTCGACCTCCCGGATTGACCTTGAAGGAAATCATGGTCGCGATCGCGGTTCTGGCGGCTGGATATGCGTTTCTCCTCCAGGTTTTGGCGCTGCCCCTGACGGCCATCGTGCTGGGAGTTCTGGTGCTGAAGGGGTTTCGCCTGCCGATCATTACCGAGGGGCCAGGCGTGAGGAGATGGCTCCCCTGGGTGATCTGGTCATCCATGCTGGTGGTCTGCCCGGTCGCGGTCATCGTGCTCACCGCCCGTTATGGCCATCCCACCGTCTCGTTCACGGTCGTGCCTCCAATGGACCCGGGCCGGGCGTGGGCGCTCCGGATGTTGAACGTCGCCTGTTTCGTCCACATGGGATTGTCTGTGATTGCCGCACTGGCTGTCGTCGTGCTCACGCGGGGTTATCGCCGGTGGATCGCCTGGTCGGCAATTCTGTTCATCGGGATCATCGATTTGGGATTGGTCTTATCGGCTTCTGAATCAATTATTGGATGGTCGAGGTAACGAAACCGCTGTAGGGTAGGGCTCGCCCTGCCGATCTCTCGGGGACTTTCAATAAAACGGCCGATCGCCGATCAGCTTGCGGACGGCCGCGATGTATTTTTCGAAGAGAGGGCCAGCGTCTTGGCGGGACTCTTCCGGCTGAAGCGGGGTCTCCTGACCGGGATAGAAGATCCGCCCTCGGGATTTTACCGAGCGGCCATCGTGGACGGCCTCCACGGCCCAGTGGGTTCCGTCGGCGTACCGCATGTCTTCGTAAACTGGCTTCCAGTTCCAGAGGCCAACCTCGTCCATCGACTTCCAGAACTCGCGCCACTGGTCGGGCGTGGGCTGGATGATCTGGGTCGTCTCGACCGACTTCTTGGCGGCTTCGTCGTAGGTCTGGACCCGGTAGGTCAGGGTCTCGCCATTGAGGGTCACGAAGTAGTTCGGCGGAAAGATCGCGCCGCCGATGTAAAGGTTCAGCTTCGGCTTCCTCGAAGCCAGCGGAAGCTGCTTGTTCGGGACCGGTGGGAGTGATTTCGTTGGTGGAGAATCAGCCGAACCGGAGGAGGCGAGCCAGCCAAAGACACAGGCGGCGGCGATCAGATGACGGGTCATGACTGGGGTCTTCCCTTGATACGATCAGCGGAAACGATCCAGCCGTTGATTCTACAAAAGCGGCCGGGCGATCGGGCGAAAATCTCGCCTGATCGCCCGGCTTGTTTCTTGCGGATTGTCGAAGCCGCGATGATCGGCTCATAACCGATGGGGCGCGGACCTGAGCGTGGCGGAGTCGATCGCGAAGAGGCCGACGAGCTTGTCGAAGCCGCCGGTGGCGATGAACTGGCCGTCGGGCGAGAACGCGAGCGCGGCGATGAACCCCTCGTGGCCGGTCAGACAGGCAACCTCACGGCCGGAGGCCACTTCCCAGAGCTTGACGACACGGTCGCCACCGGCACCGGCCAGGATCAGACCATCGGGCGAGAAC
>JAJYCH010000021.1:8161-16711 GCA_021778575.1 Planctomycetota bacterium | reverse complement strand
GGAAATCGGAGGGTGTAGCGGATCGGCTCGACCGGCGGGTCGGCGGCGAGGGCGCGAGCCCCGAGAGTGGCGAGGCACAAACTGGAGAGGACCGCGATCCGGGTCAGGCGTCGGCGAAGGTGCATCGAGAACCTCGAAAGGCGGGCATCGGGCGGCGTGACGATGGCGGGAATCAAACCGGAAGAAGAGGCGGCGAGAATCGCCTCCGGTCCATTCCGACCCCATCATGATAGCCGATGCCACGTCTGACGAAAGAGACCGACGGCCCAGGGAACCGAACAGGATCGACGACCGAGGGGGTCCGGGACGGGTTCAGGGGGCGGATTGGCTCAGTTTCTCGGCGATGATCTTCTTGTCGACATCGGGGATCGTCGCGGTCTGCTCGACCTCGGCGATTACTTTCTTGCAAGCCTCGGCCTTGGTGGTTCCGGGGATCTGGCCAGCCTTCCGGAGTGTCTCGGCGATCAGTTCGTCGAGACTGGCGGTTGGCGCTTTCTTGGTCGCCGCAGCCTCTTTGGTGGCTGCCTTCGCGATCGATTCAGGCCGCTCCCTGGGAAGCTCGGACCGGACGGCCGAGCCGTTCGCCGTTTTCAGGTCGCTGTACTCATTGACAAACTCCTTGGCGAGCGTGTCGGCGGAATACTGGACGGCTGGATCAAATTTGGGCGTGCTATCGCAACCCAGCAACATCAGCGCGACGGCCAGACCGACCAGGCCACTCAGACCGATTCGAGACAACAGCGTCCGGAACATAGATCAATCAATTCCTGAAGAGGGATCGGAAAACATGCGGACAAGGCCGGAGAGGCCAGCACTGCCTCTCCGGCCATCGGTATAACCCGTGCGATCGGATCAAGCTCAGAGCGCGTCGGACGAGATGATCTCGCCACGGTTCCGGGTGCCCAGGGCCCACCAGGTCGGCAGGCTGACGGTGTTCTTGATGAAGTGAACCGACCCGTCCATGAAGGCGATGTTCACGCCGCCGGGGTGGTTGCCGGTGGGGTTCATGTAACTGTCCCCTTCCGAGCAGCGGAAGGTGTTGGTGTTATAGGTGCTGACGGCGGGAGCGTTGGGGGGGAACACATGTGAATAGACGTGTCGTTCCCAGCTATCGGTATAGCCCCAGGTCAGCCCCTTGTAGTAGCTCCAGGCCTGCCAGTTCTGGAGAGCGCCCGGGGCCTGCGCTCCCTGGATCACGGTCATGACCTGAGCGTCGGCCTTATCGGTCCCGGAGTTGGTGTAATTCAGGTTCCGGCGCGGGTCGGGCGACTTACCCAGACCATCGTTGACCAGCGACTCGCTGACCGCCGAGGTGTTCGAGGTTCCGTCGGTGATGCTTGCCAGGGTCACCGTGCTGTTCGCCGTCGGGTCGGACGCCGATGAGCAGAAGACGACGCCGGAATACATCTTCGCCATCGACATGATTCCGGTCGACTGCGGCCAGGCGCCCGAGCCGATGGCAGAGTCGCCCGGCAGAATCAAGTTCCGGGGATGGCCGGTGTTGGCCACGTAGCTGAAGTTGCCCACGCCCGGGACATTGTTGTTGCGAACCCCGTCCGATGGACAGAGGAACGTCGCGATCGTGGAATAGTAGGCCGTGTAGCTCGGCCCGGCCTTGTTCGCCACGTCGCCCCATTCCGTGGAGTAGGTCGAGTTCATGGCATTGTACATCGTCGACTGCTCGACAAACGGCAGGAGGCCGACGTACCAGCTCAGGCAGCCCGACGTTCCGGGACCGGAACCATCGCCACCGTAGCGGAACTCATGGAGCGGCGTCGTGCCGTTGATGTCCATGTAGTTGGCGATCCCCAGACCGATCTGTTTCAGGTTGTTGGTGCACTGGGCGCGTCGGGCCGCCTCGCGAGCGGCCTGAACCGCAGGAAGCAAAAGCGCGATCAGGACGGCGATGATGGCGATGACGACCAGAAGTTCGATCAGCGTGAAGCCTCGGCTGCGACCGCGGAGGGGACTCGAATAACGAGCCATGGGGTGGGAGTCCTCTAAAACCAAGGAAAGACCAGGCGGGGATGGATCGCTCCGGTTGCGAAATCCGTCGGAAGTCAAAGAGGCTACTCTTTGATCGTTAATAAAATATGAAGGCTGGATGGTATAATCAAGATGTCTTTGTCGATCGAACCTTTCGGGCCGACGTTCGCCGTTCCTCAAAAAGGCGAGAAATCGCTTCAAATTTCGCGGGCTGGACCCCGCAGGGCCAGGACTTCCAGAACCCTGGGGCAGTCGGGCAGGGAACCGAGAAACGTCCTCCCATACGGTTTGGAGAGAACCCGGGGGTCGAGGATCACGACGATCCCGGTGTCGTCCTTGGTCCGGATCAGCCGGCCAAAGCCTTGCTTGAGCTTCAGGACCGCCTCGGGAACCTGATATTCGACGAACGGGTTGCCCCCACGCTGCCTGATCGCCTCCAGTCGCGCTTCGAGCAGCGGACGATCCGGAACGCTGAACGGGAGCCGGACGATGATGACGTTTTGCAGGGCTTCGCCCGGAACGTCGACCCCTTGCCAGAAGCTATCGGCGCCAAAGATCACGCTGTTCACGTCGGCCTTGAACGCCTCGACCATCTTCGAGCGCGGCATCCCGTCGGTCTGGGCGAAGAGAGCGATATTCCGCTCGGCAAACCAGGGTGCGAGAGCCCTCGCCGCCGTTTCGAGCATCTTGTACGACGTGAAGAGGACGAACGCCTTGCCCTGGGTCTTTTCGAGGTAATAGGGAATCGCCTGGATCGCCGCAACCTCGAACGCCCGGGCATCTTCGGAAGGGTCGGGCAGGTTCCGGGGGATGTGGATCGCGGCCTGTTTTGGGTAGTCGAACGGACTGCCGAGCTGGAGCGACTCGCATTTGGTCAGGCCCACCCGGGTCTTGGCGAACGTGAAGCCGGGGGGCGAGCCGACCGCCATCGTGGCCGAGGTCAAGATGCAGGTGGGCACCCGGTCGAACAGGTCGCGGCGGAGGATCGGCCCGATATCGATCGGAGCACAGGCCAGGGTGATCCGCCGACGCCCCTGATACCCCGCTTCCTGATCGATCCAATGAACCGAATCGGCCTGATCCTGAGCCAGCCAGCTCGACAGCGAATTCGCCAGGGCCTCGCAGCGCTCGCTGGCGGCGAGCAGCTCGACGCGCTGATCTTCTTCCTCGATCTCCTCGACGCCCTGGTCGATGGCTGATCCGAGCTTGCGCAATTCCTCGCCAAGAATGTCGGGGAGCTTCGAAGGGTTCCGGAGCCGCCCGTTGGACGACCCCTTCTGCGCTTGCCAGTTCGCGACCATGTTGAAGAAGTCGTCGGCGGCGATCCGGGCTCGCTGAGCCTGCTCGATCGCTTCGGGAAGCTCGTGATAGACCAGCAAACCTTTACGGGTCCGCTCGTGATAGAGCCGGCCGAGCATGAACTCGATCTGACCACTGGTGATCCTTAACCCAAGATGGTCGCCGGCCACGGCTTCGAGCGTGTGGGCCTCGTCGAAGATGGCGACGTCGTACTCGGGCAAGAGGCTCGCTCCCGAGCCTCGCAAGGCAATGTCGCTCATGAACAGGGCGTGATTGACGATCAGAATATTGGCGTTCCGCATTCGCTGACGAGCAGCGAAGTAGAAGCAATTCTTGTAGTTAGGGCATTTCTTACCCAGGCAATTGCCGTGCTCGCTGGCCACGGCGTCCCAGACCGGACCGAGCGGCTTGAATTCGAGGTCGGACCGGCTGCCGTCGCGGGTCCGGCCCGACCAGAGCTTGATCTCGGCAAGCTGGTCGATCTCCTCCGGCTTGCCGAACGTGAGGGCCGCCCGCGACGAGGCCGCGCCCAGCCGCCGGAGGCTGATATAGTTCGAGCGACCCTTGACCAGGACCGCCGTAAATTCTTGAGGCATCACCGCTTGAAGCAGCGGAATGTCTTTTTCGAGCAACTGTTCTTGAAGGCTGATCGTGTGGGTCGAGACGACGACTTTCTTACCGGCCTCGGCCGCCGCCATGATCGCCGGGACCAGATAAGCGAAGCTCTTGCCGACTCCGGTGCCGGCCTCGACCATCAGGTGCGATTCGTCCTCGATCGCCCGGGCCACGGCGCGAGCCATCATCATCTGCTCGGGACGTTCCTCGTACCGATGCAACCGGCGAGCAATCGCGCCGCCTGGGCCAAGAATCGGAGTCGGGTCGAACTGCGGCATCCAGGCCCCTTCACTTGATCGTTCAGGAGGGCAAAACCGACCTCAAAGCTGATCAGAATCGGTCAGTCTGACCCAGCAATCCCATGGACTGGCGGCAATCATCCGATTTCCGAGCTTTTCCAGCAACATGAGGATTGCCATCGGAACGCCGGTCAGGAAGATCAGAGTAAACATCAGAATTATCTGATCACTATTTTTATTCTGAGCACCCCGGGCCGGAAACAGAAAAAACGATAGTGGCAGAAACACAACAAAGAAACCAACCACGACAATGGTGATGAGCCCACTGAGCAAAATGACCTTGGTCCGGTTCGAGGTGTATCGTCCCTCGGCCGCGTCCTGGGGAGGCCAGCAATTCCGCTCTTTGGCCCAACGAACCTCGGGGCCGACCCATATCTTGATGCTGTTCCGCAATGCCAGGACGACGGCGATACTCGACACAGCCGAACAAAAGAAGAATCCGCACAAGGATAGCATCAGAGCGCCGGCGAACCCTGGAGGTGGACCAGCCGCACCGGGAACTCTGCCAAGTTGCTTTTCCAGAAGTAACATCACCAGAGCCAGGATAAATGCGGTGGCAATCGCGACCAGGCTGATCCGCCAGAGACCCCACGCCAGGTAGAACCAGGCACAGACCCGTCCTCTCCTCCGATCAGGATCAGCCCGCTTGAGCCAGCGAGCCAGGCGGAACTCGTCCCAACCAAATTTCAGGCACCCGAGCGCCACCGTCAGACCCGGGTCGGCCGTGACCTCGAAAGCCAGGACCGCCAGGGCGATCACACCGAACCAGGCCAGCTTGCTATTCCTGGCCGAGACCCGACGCTCCCGGACCTCGGTTTCGCGATCCCACGAATCCTGGGTCCACTGAAAATCGGCTTCGTCCATGAGGTCAAAAACCCTTCCCGTCGCTTATTTCTTCGATGTCCCCAGCACATAACCGACGAACGCCCCGACGATGGCGGTCAGCGTCGAAGTGGCCCAGGATCGACGCTCGGTAGACTCTCCCGGCAAGGCATTCAGGACCAGGCAGTATGTTCCGACCACGATCAGGATGGCTAGACCCGACTTGATGAGAAGACGTTCCCGCCAATCTTCAAAAGTGGCCTTACGTTCCAGTTGAGCCCGGATTTGCTCGGCGTCGGCTTCCTCGATCCGCAGTCGAGTCTGACGTTCGATTAGTGGTTCGGGAGACTCCACGATTCCTTGAAATCGCGCGGCCTTGGCGAAGCTGATCAGGTCGGCCGAATTGGGAGCAGATCGCCGGCGTGTCCTCGGCTTCTTTGCGTCTTTCTCATCAGAGTCGGGCGGATTTGCCATGAACTTCTTCGCTCACTCATGATTCGTGGAAGGCTCGGTTTCCAACTCGCCATCGAGCGGACCGAAGCCAGTGATCTCGGTTTCGACATTGAGGTCATCATCGGCGATGCAGACGCGTTTACCCGTCTTCCTCGCGTCCGTGACCAGTCGAAGCAAGGCCAAGGCACGGACAAAGACATCAGACTTCGTCCCATCGAGTTCGATGGCCATGTCCTCCATCGCGTCGTCGAGTTCCGGGGAAATCTCCAGAACGATCGTGATCGAGTCACGTTCCTCGTGAGGCGAAACTTCAGTGGAAAAGCGAACGGGCACTGAGGCCGCGTAACTCATTGCGGGATTGAAGTCGCTCTGAGATCCGGTTGCCATCGCAAGCTCCTGGGAGAAAGGATGAGAATTGTGATCAGCGAACGGTGATCGACCCTTCCATCGGGCTCGACGCTGTCGCGTACAGCTTCTTGGGTATCCGACCGGCTCCCGCCGCCAGGCGACCGGCCTCGATGGCCAGCCTCATCGCGTGGGCCATCCGGAGCGGATCTTTGGCCCCGGCGATCCCGGTGTTGAGCAGGACCCCGTCGCAGCCCAGTTCCATCGCGAACGCGACGTCGCTGGCTGTGCCGACACCGGCGTCGATGATCACCGGATAGTCCGGGTCGTTGTCCTTGAGGTCTTCGAGGATGATCCGGATGTTGTTGGGGTTCAAGACCCCCTGCCCGCTGCCGATCGGGCTGCCGGCGGGCATCACGCTCGCGGCTCCGGCGGCTTTCAAGCGACGGGCCATGATCGGGTCGTCGCTGGTGTAACAAAGGACGTGGAAGCCTTCGGCCACCAGGATCTCGGTCGCTTGCAAGGTCGCGACCGGGTCGGGCAAGAGCGTCCGGGTATCGGCCAGGACTTCGAGCTTCACCCAGTCGGCCCCCGGATTGTTCAAGCCGGAAAGCAGTTCACGACCGAGCCGCGCGGTCCGAAGCGCATCCTCGGCGGTGAAACAGCCGGCGGTGTTGGGCAGGATCGTGTATCGGGCCGGGTCGAGGTAATCGAGCAGGTTCCGCCCCTCGCGATCGAACAACCGCTCGCGACGGACGGCGACGGTGACGACCTCGCAACCGCTGGCGACCAGGCATTCGCGCATCAGGTCGAGCGTCGTGTACTTGCCGGTGCCGACCAGGAGCCGGCTCTGAAACCGGTGCGGGCCGATCGTCAGCGGCGGCGTCTCGGGAGTCTCGGGGGCTCCGCCGCCCACCAGCGTGACGACTTCGAGAATATCGTCGGGGCCGATCTCCGACTGAGCATGCGCGGCCCGGGGCACGAGGTCGCGGTTCCGCTCGACGGCGACGTGTTCGGCCTTCACGCCGAGAATCTTCAGAAGGTCGGCCACGGTCAGAGGTTCTGGAACGTCGCGCCGTTCGCCGTTCAAAGTGATCGTCACGGGAATGTCCGTCGGTTCGGTTCGGTTCGGTTCGAGACGAAGGGCCTGGTCGGTCCGGCTCGATGGGATGGGCCGGAAGCCCTCCTTGACGCCTGTCCATCGTAGGTTAACGCTCGACGATCGGTCAAGCCGCGACGGCCTTTCGGAGCATGTCTCCAGGTTTTCTGGGGGCTCTGGTCGAGCCTACCCTCGGGATTCCGACGAAGCTCAAATCTGGAGTGCGAGAGCTTGCTCTCGCTCTGGCGAACGGAGCTTGCTCCGAGCCTGAGTGACATGGCCAACGGCTTCCCTACAAAGACCGTGGAGCAAGCTCCACGAAGCAAAGCGAGAGCAAGCTCTCGCACTCCAGAGTACCAATCCGTCCGCAACCCCCACCAGAAAATGCCGGGATACCCCTTTCCGAGCGAATCCCGAAGCGTTCTGGTCGGCGACCGGGCGACTCGGTTACGATCACATAAACTCGTTGTCGTCCTGGGAGTTCGCCCACGTTGACTATCGCAAAGAAGCGGCTCCTGGCGGTCTCGTGCAGCCTGGCGGTCGGGCTAGTGTTCGTCGAGCTTGCCTTGCGAGTCCTGGGCGTCAGCTTTCAAGATTTCTACAAGGCCGACCCGGTCCGAGGCGTGGCGCATCGCCCGGGGGCTCGGGGCTGGTTCCGTCGCGAGGGACGGCAGTATATCGTCATCAACCGCGACGGCTTCCGCGACCGCGAACACGCCCTGAAGAAGCCGCCAGGAACTTATCGGATTGCCGTTCTCGGCGACTCATTCACCGAAGGGCTTCAGGTCAGCCTCGAAGAGACCTTCGAGTCGGTACTCGAACGCGAGCTGGCGACTTGCCCCGAATTCCGGGCTCGATCGATCGAGGTCTTCAACTTCGGCGTCAGCAACTACGGGACAGCTCAGGAACTCCTGACTCTGCGTGACCGGGTCTGGCAGACCGAACCGGACCTGGTCCTGCTCGCCTTTTTCACCGGGAACGACGTCTGGGACAATTCGCGGGAGCTGAAACAGGACCCGGAACTTCCCTATTTCCGGCTGGTTGACGACCATCTCGTGCTCGACGACTCGTTCAAGAATTCGAGCCGGCAACAGGCCGAGGGATCATGGGTCCGTCGGTCGATCAAGGCGACGATCGAGATGTCTCGACTGCTTCAGGTTGTTCGACAGGCATGGGGCGTGGCCCGAGGGGGTTCGAACTCCGCGCCGGTCCAGGGAGACGAATTCGCCGCCAGTCCGGCGCAGAGACAGCTCTACGCCCCGCCGACCGAGCCGGCCTGGCAAGCGGCCTGGACCGTGACCGAGCGGCTCCTCGCGACGATCCACGCCGAGGTCAAGCAGCACGGGGTCCGCTTTGCCGTCGTGACGCTGACCAACGGTGCCCAGGTCCATCCGGATTCACGCTTGACCGAGAGTCTCTGCCGCAAGCTCGGAGTGACCGACCTCGACGGTCCCGACGCCCGGCTCCGCGCGATCGGGGCGAGAAACGGCTTTGAGGTCTTGAACCTCGCACCCGAATTTCGTCGCCAGGCCCGCGAAAAGCAGCAATTCTTTCACGGATTCGCGCCCAATCTGGGCCAAGGGCACTGGAACCAGCAGGGGCACAAGCTGGCCGGCCAACTGATCGCGAAAT
>JAJYCH010000021.1:0-8151 GCA_021778575.1 Planctomycetota bacterium | reverse complement strand
TCTGCGAACGCGCTGACTTTCTGGAGTAAGTCGACGATTCGCGACTGAGTTGTGATCCCCTCAGTTCTGGAATCGCGACCTCGACTTGCCCTCATCGCGGTCGAGTCTTATGATGAGAAGGGTCATCTCATCGGCGAGAATCTCAGGAAACCGTCCCTCATGCGTTTCTGGCGAACTCCTCTGGCCATTCTCGCGACGGTCGTCAGTTTTCTGACGCTGGCGTCGGGCGATGCCCTGGCCTGTTCGACCATGAAGTCCGCCCGGTCGGACTGCCAGGTTGCCTGCGGCTGTTGCTCGCCAGTGTCTCGCCCGGCGATGTCCCTGGATCGCCCGGCAGTTCCTCGGCTCGACGTCGCTCGGATCGCCGAGATCACGCCCCAGGTTCCCTCGGTCGATTGCTCGTGCGAGGTCGGTGAGCCAGCGGCTCCGGCCCCCCGGACTTCGGTCCGACCAGTCGAGCAACGACTTCAGCCCCGTCCCCAGCCGACTTTCGTCGCGGGGCTGGACTTGCCCGCTCCATCGGCTCCGCTCGCCGGTTGGAGACGGGATCTGCCGTCAGCGTCGACGGCTCTCGATCCTCTTTATCTGCGGCTCGAACGTTTTTTGATTTGAGCCTCTCCGCGCGTCGATCGCACGGTTTCGCCAGCCTCGGTTCGTCTCGTCGCCAGGGTGCGTCGAGCCTCCGCGTCTTGGCGGTCGGGCAACCTTCGGCGCCGGGGATGAGGACGACGGTCCGCGTCCACCAGGATTCGATCACCGGGTCGTCCTCCCCTTCCCTGGTCTGGCCAATCCAGCGGAATGGGAGCGGTTCGCACCGCGCGAATCGACTCAAATTTCTTCAAAAGTTCGAGATCTTTCCCAGAAACGGAGACCGAAGATGATTCGTCGAGAACTGATCGGAATGGTGGCGGCATTCGTCCTGGCGACCTTCAGCGGAATCAAGGCCGGGACCGAGAGCCCGATTCCGACTGCGGCCGCGAAGCCGGGTTGCGCTTGCTGCGGTGCCGCCTGCGCCTGCCCGGCCTGCGTCTGCGACGCCCAGTCGCTGACGTCGGCGTCCTGCCCGTGCTGCGGTGGCACCACCTGCTGCTCGGCCAAGCGAGCCAACAGTTGATCTCCCGAACGGCCGGCACCAAGCAGGTGTCGGCCGTTCGTCACAAAACAAAGCCAAGGCGGCTGATATCATCTCGACACCCGTTGCTTCTCCGACCAAAATCTGACCGGCTCGATCCTCAGTTGACGACTCCAGTTGAGTTCATCTCAAAATCGGAGCAGCAGTCATGAACCGAGAGACACGTCGACCGGTCCGGTCGTTGATTGGTCTGGAGTCGCTTGAAACGCGGCAAGTCCTCTCCACCGTCACCCCGACGGCGCTGGTCATGCCGATCAAGGGGGCGTTGACTTCAGGGATTTCCTACATTGATCTCCAGGGAAAGGGGCATGGATCGACCACGACGGTCAAGGGGCTTCCCGACGTCGGAACGACCGTCCATCTTCACGGTTCGGGCCACGTAAAAGGTCTGGGCTCGGTCAAAATCAGCGGATCGCTGACCGGAACCGGGTTCATCGCCCACGGACACGTTCAAGGGACAATCACGCTGACCAATTCCCGGGGCAGCTTCAGCCTGAAACTTCAAGGACCCGAAACCAGCGGGTTCAAAGCGCCGGATTCGGGCAGCTACAGCTTTACCAGGTCCAAAGGGACAGGTGCGTTCCTCAAGGATTTTGGCAACGGGACCATCCAGCTCAAACGGACCGGAGCCTCGTTCACCATGACATTCGAGGGCAAGCCAAATATCTATTGAGCTGGTCGGCTTGTTCGTGCGGAAAGTATCGCAAGTGGCACGCGGCTCGTTGCCCCTGATCAAGCCGGGGCAGTCGCGCGGCTCTCTCTGAAACGTGGTGTTCAGAAAACCACGGAATGACGGTTTACAGTCGCGACTTGACGCGATGTGCTAAGTTTAGAGAGGATCTACGGATGTAAAGATTGCGCGAACCCGATTCCTGGAGGTCCGTTCGCGCCATCGATCCCGAATCGAAGGTGGTCTCCTTGGACGCTCAACCGATCTCAAGAAATTTGAGCGCAGGGACCGAAATCCCCCGACGACGGCTGGTCCTGGTCGAAGACGACTGGTGTACGCATGACGCCCTGCGCAAAATTCTCGATCGGCGCGGCTGGGAAGTGCAATCCGCCATGACCGTCTCGGGCGGCCTGGCACTCCTCGACGGAAAGCCCGACGCTTTGATCCTCGACCTGATGCTCCCCGACGGCGATGGCCTGGCCGTTCTCCGTCGCGCGCGGGAGGAGTTTCCGGAAATCAGGATCGCCGTCACCACCGGGATCGAAGATCACGAACGGCTTGAACAGATCCGGCAGCTTCAGCCCGATGCCTTGCTCCGCAAGCCTCTGGAACTGAACGATTTGCTCCGCGTCATCGAGACCGAACGGCCAGCTTGAAGCCGTGCTCAAAGTCCGCCGATCCCGCGCAGATTCCGGGCAATCTGGTAATGACAGAGCGCCACGGCGCACGCATCGGCCACGTCATGCGGCTCGGGAAGTTGATCCAGGCCCAGTTCGATCCGGATCGCGTGTTGCATCTGTTCCTTGCCCGCCTTGCCGCTGCCGGTCAGCGTCTTCTTGATCCGGGTCGCCGCGTAGCCGACCACGGGAACCCCGCGCTCGGCCGCCGCCAGGACGATGACTCCTCGGGCATGGGCCATCAAAATCGACGTCCGGGGATGGTTGATATGGCTGTGGACCTGTTCCAAAGCCAGCGCCGAGGGCGGGAAAAGGTCGAGGATCTCCAGGATTCCCTCGTGGATCACGAGCAAGCGACCCGCCATCGTTTTCGACGACTCTCCCTTGGGCCGGATCACCCCGGCCTCACGCACGACCGGACCGCGCCGAGTCGGCTCGACAACGGCGAAGCCGGTCACGTTCAAACCCGGGTCGATCCCCACAACCCGTTCATCCATCTTCTCTATTCCCATCCCTGAATTCAGGACTCATCGGGACTCAGGACTCAGGACTCGGGACTCTTAGGGTGGGTCGAGTGCAACGAGCCCCACCACGCATTCATGGTGGGGCTCGCTCAGGCTCGACCGCACCCTACACTTTTGCCTGGTGCGGCCTGGCCACGACATGGTCTCAGTCCTCAGTCCTCAGGAAATCTTCCACCCCGTTCCGTCGGGTCGATCTTCCAGCGTGACCCCCATCTCGGCGAGCTGGTTACGGATATCATCGGCCAGCGCGAAGTTTTTCTCCTTCCGAACTCGTGCACGCAAATTCACCAGGAGTTCGAGAAGCTTCGGCGTCAGCGAGTCGCCCGTAGCCTCGGGCTGGACTCGGGGATGGAGGAAAAGACCGAGAATCTGGGTCAATTCCTTCAGGACCACGACTCCCGCGCGATAGCCGGCAAGCGCTTCGGGATCGGCGGCGGTTTCGAGCTTGTGCGTGTCGGCGAACCGATTCAAGGCTCGGACCAGTTCGTAAAGCTCGCCAAAGGCTCCGCCGGTGTTGAAGTCGTCGTCCATCGCTTCGAGGAAGCGAGTCCGATGCTCGTCGATCTCGGGGATCGAGGAAGCAACCTTCTCCTCGTCGGATTTCCGGGTCGGTGCTTCGAGGGTGAAGAAGCTGGTGCCGGTGAGTCGTTCAAAGCGGTCGAACAGACTCCGGAAGGCTTCGAGTCCGCGCGAGATCTCGTCGAGCCGGCCCGGACCGTAGTCGATCGGCCGGCGATAGTGGCTCGACAAAAACAGGCAGCGCAGGGTGTCAGGGTCATGATCGCGGAGCAAATCGCTCATCAGGATCACGGTGCCAGGGTCGGACTTGGAGATCTTCTTGCCGGCCTTGGTCAACAAACCGTTATGCAACCAGTAAGTCGCAAAGGTCTTGCCACTATAGGATTCCGACTGAACCACTTCGTTCTCGTGGTGCGGGAAGACCAGGTCGAGACCGCCGCCGTGGATGTCGAAGTGTTCGCCCAGGAGCTTCATGCTCATGGCCGAGCACTCGATATGCCAGCCCGGTCGGCCGGGCCCCCAGGGGCTCTCCCACGCCGGCTCACCCGGCTTGGAGCCTTTCCAGAGGGCGAAGTCGCCCGGGTTTCGCTTGATCGCCGTGGGCTCGATCCGGGCTCCGGCCTGAAGTGCTTCGGGGTCGCGATGGCTGAGCTTGCCGTACTCGGGAGCCTTGGTCACGTCGAAGTAGACGTCACCGCTCGAAGCGTAGGCAAATCCCTTGTTGATCAGGGCTTGCGTCATTTCCACGATCTCGGCGATATGCTCGGTCGCCTTGGGCATGTGGTCGATTCCGTCCACCCCGAGCTGGTGGAGGCAGTGCAGATAGTCTTCCGTCACGCGATCGGCCAGGTCCTTGACGGTCACGCCGTCCTTCGCCGCCTGAACGATCAGCTTGTCGTCGACGTCGGTGATATTGACGACCCAGGTCACGTCGTAACCCAGATAGACCAGGTAACGCTTGATCGTGTCGAAGATCACCGGTCCGACCATGTGCCCGACGTGGCTGTTCGAATAGACCGTCGGCCCGCAGACGTACATGCCCACCTTACCGGGCTGGACGGTCTGGAACGGTTCCTTGGTCTGCGTCAGCGTGTTGTAAAGTCTCAGTGGCATGGAACTTGAAACTCGGGTCTGGGGGCTCGGGTCAGTCAGTTCGAGTGTCGGATGACTCGTTTTATCGACGATTTGACGAACAAAGCACGACGCGATCGGTGGCGGCCTCAGAGGTCGCCGGCCGCCTGGAGCAAGACGATCACCTCGGCGGAAATGGCCTCGCCCCGACCGATCGGGCCGACATGCTCGCCGGTCTTGGCCTTCACGTTGACGCTGGTCAGCGGAACGCCGAGCCACTGGGCCAGCCCCGCCCGGATCGCTGGTTTGTGAGGGGTCAGCTTGGGTTCCTGGGCGTGAATCACCACGTCGCAGTTACCGACTTTCCAGCCGGCCTGGGTCACCCGGGCCATCACCTCGGTCAAGAGCACACCGCCGTCAAGGCCCCGCCATTGCGGGTCGGTATCCGGAAAAAGCTCGCCGATATCACCGAGGGCCGCGGCTCCCAGAAGGGCGTCCGCCACGGCGTGAAGCACGACATCGGCGTCGGAATGCCCCATCAAACCGCGCGGATGATCGATCCTCACGCCGCCCAGGATCAAGGGACGCCCTTCCACCAACCGGTGTGTGTCGTGACCGATTCCCACCCGGATCATTGCTACCCTTCCGCTCATGAGTCTTCCACGCGAACACGCAGTATAGCCCAACGGACGACGCGGGTCGAAGCCGAATGCCGCCAACTTTTCCCTCGGAAGGTCACCGCGAATTTCCCGTTTCACCATCGGCGATTGTCATTTTGGGAAGAAAACCGACAGAAACTGTACGAAAAACCAACTGAACATAATTCTTGACAAATTTGCGGAAAAATTTTAAAGTCTTGCGAACTTGAGTTTTTCGTCTGCGATTCTGAAAAAATTTCGGACGTGGCACAACCCATGCTTTATGTTCCTTTCGTTCGCGGCACAACGGTCGGGTGACCGAGAAAGCCGCGAGAGAATGACGGAAACCGGATCACAGATCACCACTCGCACGGAGGATTTTCCCATGCTGGTCCTGAGCCGCAAGCTGAACGAGAAGATCATGGTGGGTGACGACATCATCATCACGATCGTCAAGATCGACCGGAACCAGGTCCGGATCGGGATCGAAGCCCCCGGTCACGTCCCTGTCTACCGCGAAGAGATCCTGCCCGCCAACTGGCACGCGGACGTCGAGGATTCGGCCAACGTGGTTCTGGAGGTCTGAGCGAGCCCTCGGACAGACGCGATCAACGATTTCCCGGTTGTCGGATCTCGACACTCGACGACTGTCGGGATAGTCTGATGATCTTGCGAGACAGGGAGACGTGATTGCGACCGGTCCGACGCCTCAAAACGGAGGCCGAGGGCATCTTTCTGACGGCAAAAGGGAGACGCAGGCCTCTATGAGCACCAACGATCCATCGCAGATGCAGCGTCGCGAATTCCTCCAGACGGGCGCGCTGGCTTCGGCCGCGGCTCTGTCGCTGGGTTCGACGGCTCTGGCCCAGGAGCCAAAAGCGGAACCGGCGGCCATCCTGCCGACCCGGAAGCTGGGCAAGACCGGCGTTGACGTCACGATCCTCAACCATGGGACCTGGCAGGCCCCTGGCGCTCTCGACCGGCTTCTGAGAACTTCCTACGCCAGCGGCGTCCGCTATTTCGACACCGCCAAGTCGTACCGGACCGAACCCGGTCTGGCCAAGTGGTTCCAGGCGATGCCGGAAGTCCGCAAGAATATCTTCCTGGTCACCAAGGATTCTCCCAAGACTCCGTCCGAGATGATCAAGATGCTCGACCAGCGGCTGGACGCGCTCCAGACCGATCATGTCGACCTCTTCTTCATTCATGCTCTGGGCGATCATCATGAGACCGATGTCGCCATCGAGATGGTCAAGAGCAAGGAACTGAAGGAGACGATCGAGGCGATCAAGAAGTCGGGCAAGGCGAAGTTCGTCGGGTTCTCGACGCACCACGCGAACAAGGCTCCGATCATCCAGGCGGCGGCCGAAGCGAACCTGGTCGACGCGATCATGGTGGCCTACACGCCGTGGCTCGACAAGGACGCGCCGATCAACAAGGCGCTCGACGCAGCCCACAAGCAGGGGATCGGCCTGATCTCGATGAAGCAAATCTCGGGGTCCGACGCCCAGAAGCTGCAGTTTCTCGGCAAGGTCGCCGACCACGTTCCGGGACTGAAGGAAAAGGGGCTTTCGCCTTACCAGGGGCTGCTTCAGGCCATCTGGTCGGATGAACGGATCGCCACCTGCTGCGTCTCGATGAAGAACGTTGATCAGATCGCCGAGAACACCAAGGCCGCTCGCGAGTTCGCTCCGCTGAAGGCCGCCGAGATCGAAGGTCTCAAGAAAGCGTTCCTCGCCTCGCGACCGACGATGTGCGCCAACTGCGACGGCAGTTGCTCGCGAGCCGCCGGGACCGACGCCGAACTCGGCAACCTGACCCGGTTCCTGACCTATCACGAGCAGCATGGCCACCGCTCGACGGCTCGCCAGGCTTATGCCGAACTGTCCGACGCCGCCCGGAACTGGAAGGGGGCCGACCTCGCCGCCGCCCAGGCCGCTTGCCACAGCAACCTCGATTTCTCCGAGCTGCTGCCGCGAGTCGATCGGCACCTGGCCTGATTCCGTCCAGCTCCCAGCCTTCGCGAAGATTGGTTTGTTCTCGCAGAACGGCCCGGGTTGATCCCCGGGCCGCTCTCTTGTCAGAATCATCAGGATTGTTCGACGGAAGTTGAAGAATCAGGTCGCACGGCATCGGTCCGCTCTCGACACCCATCAAACGCGCGGCTAGTCTGTGAATTTAAGTCGTCCTTGTTCGCGAGAACATCCGACGACCTGAATACCGCCACGAATCCTTCGTTTCCGAGGAGAGGCCAGCGAGATGAGCGAAAACGATCGTTCGCAAGTCGACCGTCGAGAGTTCCTCCAGGCCGGCGCGACCGTCGCCGCCGCCTCCGCGATGACCTTGGGAGCCGGCTCGACCAGCCAGGCCCAGGAGCCGGCGAAGTCCGTCTTGCCGACCCGGAAACTGGGCAAGACCGGCGTCGATGTCAGCATTCTCAACGTCGGAACCGGCGGTTGGCGCGGCAATGCCTCGGCTCCGCTGCTCCTCCGGACCGCCTACGCCAACGGCATCCGTTACTTCGACACGGCGAACGCCTACGGCACCGAGCCGGCGATCGCCAAGTTCTTCGGTGCCGTTCCCGAGGCGAAGAAGGACACCTTCATCGTCACGAAGGACAAGATCAAGTCGGTCAAGCAGTTGATCCCCTTGCTCGACAAGCGGCTCGAAGCGCTTCAGGTCGACTCGGTCGATGCCTACTTCCTCCACGGTCTGGGCGACGATCACCCCGAACTCGAAACCTGCCTTGAGATCCTCAAGAGCAAGGAGTTCAAGGAGACCGCCGAGGCCATCCGCAAGTCGGGCAAGGCGAAGTTCCTGGGCTTCTCGAGCCACCACAAGGACCGCGCCGCGGTCATCCAGGCGGCGGCCGAGGGCGGGGTCGTCGACGCCATCATGCTGATGTACACCCCCTGGCTCG
>JAJYCH010000020.1 GCA_021778575.1 Planctomycetota bacterium | reverse complement strand
TTCTGGTCCGCTATGGTGAACTGTTCCGGGGGCTGAAGGTCCGGAACGCCCAGAAGCGAGTGGCCATTGGCATCCTGATCTACTCCGACCCGCAGGACGACGGCTATGGCAAGGGGGACGTTTTCCCGAATGGCCCCTTCCGCGCTGGTTCGGCCGTCCAGCGAGGGTCGGTCCAGTTCCTCTCGCTCGGGCCGGGAGACCCGTCGACGCCGTTCGGGCCATCCACCAAGGGTGCGAAACGGTTGCCGATTGATTCGGAGAACGGTTTCACGCTCGAACTTAATGGCCCGAGCAAGATCGAAACTCCCGTCGAAGCTTGGCAGAAAGAAACCGGCTTCATCCGCGAGGACTATTACGCGACGATTCCCTCGCTCCCGCTGAGTTACGACGCCGCGAAGCCGATCCTTGAAGCGATGGGCGGGGCGAATGTTCCGGCTGGCTGGCAAGGGGGGCTACCTCTGGCCTATCACGTCGGGCCTGGGCCGGCGGAAGTGAACATGCAGGTTCAAATGGATTACAAGATCCGACCGATCTGGAACGTCATCGCAACGATCAAGGGAGAGGTCGAGCCTGATAAGTGGGTGATGGTCGGCAACCATCGCGACGCCTGGGTTTATGGGGCGGTCGATCCCGGCAGTGGCACCTCGGCCACGTTGGAGATGGCTCGGGCTTTGGGAACCGCTTACAAGGCCGGCTGGAAACCACGCCGGACGCTGGTTTATGGGAGTTGGGACGCCGAGGAATACGGCCTTGTCGGCTCGACCGAATGGTCTGACGAGCACTCGGCCGAGATCTCCGAGAAGGCGGTTTTTCTGCTCAACGTCGACTCCGCCGTCTCGGGACCGGAACTTGACGTCGATGGCGTGCCGTCGCTCCGTGACTTGATGATCGAGGCCGCCGGTTCGGTCACCGACGTCCGGTCGGGTCGTTCATTGAAAGAGGTCTGGATGGCCAAGAAGCGGGCCGCCTGGGCCAGTACGGCTCCGCTTGATCTCGAACCGTTCTGGGAAAATGCAGCCGTCGCTTCTGAGGACCCGACCAAGACGCCGCCCGCCAGGAAGTTCTCTCCCCAGCTCAATCCGCTGGGTTCGGGGTCGGATTACACGGCGTTTCTCGACCATCTGGGGGTGCCGTCGCTCGACGCGGGATTCAGCGGCAAATATGGGGTTTATCATTCAATTTATGATGACTTCTACTGGATGGAGAAATTCGGCGATCCTGAATTCGTCACCCACGCGACCGCCGCTCGGCTGTACACCCTGATCGTCATGCGAGCCGCCAGCGCCGAGATTGTTCCGCTCAAGTTCGTCCCGTATGGCGAGGCCCTCCGAGAATATGTCGATGACCTTCGGCGAATCGTCGCCCGGAAAGCCCGGACGGTTGAGTCGGAGACCGCCAAGCCGCCGATTGAGTTCGAGGGACTTTCGAAGTTGATCGCGGCCGTCAAAGGGTTCGAGACGCAAACGCTCGCGCTGGATACCGCGACCGATGCCCTGGTAAAGCGGGAGGGAGTAGTCCAGGCGCAGTTTGCCAGGGTGAACGATGCCTTGACCAAGGTCGAACGGGCGTTCCTGCTGCCAAAGGGGCTTCCAGGTCGTCCCTGGTTCAAGCATGCTGTCTACGCACCGGGACTGACGACTGGTTATGCGTCGTGGACCCTTCCCGGAGTTCGCCAGGCGATCATCGATAATGACCACGCGATGCTCGGTGAGCAATTGCCCGCGCTGATCGAGCGGATCGACGCGGCGACGTTAGCCCTGAAACTCGCCACGGATGCCGCGAGCACGCCAAACCTACCCGTTGCCGCGCCTCAGCCACCCGGCGTCGTTCCCCCTCAGTCACCGGCGAACCCCGTCGGAACCGCGCCGGCGGGTCCAGGCATTCCGAAGGCCGCGACGACGACAGGCGGAAAATGATCAATCGTTGATGCTTCATGTCATCCCTCCGCGATTTACTGACCCGCCATTATTCCGCTGAACGAACCGAGGGCTCATGACGACGGAAACCGAAGCGGGCCATGCCAAGTTGCCCAGGGTTCTGGGACCGACCGAGGCGTTTTGCATCGTGGTGGGGTCGGTGATTGGCTCGGGGATCTTCATCACGCCTTCCAAGGTGGCGTTGAATGTTCCTTATATGGGGGGAATTGCCTTCGTCTGGATCATGGGTGGGTTGTTCAGCATGGCCGGGGCGTTGACCCTGGCCGAGCTGAGTTCGATGCTGCCGAGCGCGGGGGGACCCTACGTTTATCTCCGCGAGGCGTTCGGTAGACTCTCGGCTTTTCTGTTCGGCTGGACCGAGTTCCTGGTGATCCGGACGGGCTCGATGGCCACGCTGGCCGCCGCGTTCGCGATCAACTTTCGAATTCTGTTTCCGCCGCCACTGGGCCTGAATCAGGTCGCCTGGGAAACCTTGGCCGCAGTCTCGGCGATTGTGGTCCTGACGACCGTCAACGTGATCGGAACCCGGTTCGGCGGCTGGGTCCAGGTGGTTGGCACCGGTTTGAAAGTGGGCGCATTGATCGCCATGATTGTCTTGCCATTTTTCCTGGGCAAGGCCGACCCCAAGCTGCTCACACCGATCGGGCCGACGGCTTATAGCTGGAGCCTGACGAGCGGGTTCATGGTGGCCATGATCGCCGTCCTCTGGACCTACGACGGTTGGGTGAACGCCGCAGCCCTGGCCGAGGATATCAAGGACCCCGGCAAGAACATCCCTCGGGCCTTGATCCTGGGAATGGTCGCGCTGATCGCGATTTATCTGAGCATGACCCTGGTCTATCACATGGTTCTGCCGATCGGAGTAGTCCAGCACCCGGACACGATCATCTCGGCGACATTCATGGAAAAGTTGATCGGTGGTTGGGGACCGACGTTGATCTCGGTCGTGATCATGTCATCGACATTTATCACTCTCAACGGCAATGCCCTATCGGGACCGCGAGCCTATTTTGCAATGGCTCGCGATGGCGTTTTTCCGAGTGGACTTTGCAAGATCAATCCGACGTTTCAGACCCCCGCGAACGCGATTATTGCCCAGGCGGTCTGGGCTGTGATCCTGATCACGGCGGCGTCGGCTTTCTTGTTGATCGAACCACCCGCCGCCTCAATGGTCGATGGTGAAACGACCTCGATCTGGATCTCGGCCTGGCACAAGCTCCACAACAACCCGCTTTATGATGTCATGTATACTTATGTAATTTTCGGCGGTACGATCTTTTACGGCCTGGCGATCCTCAGCGTGTTCGTGCTCCGGGCAAAACGGCCCGACCTCCCTCGCCCGTATCGGACCTGGGGTTATCCGGTCACACCGGTCCTGTACACGGTGGGCTCGTTGATCCTGCTGGGCAGCATGCTCTACGAGAGTTTTTATGAGTCGCTCGCGGGGCTCGGGGTCGTTGCCCTGGGTTTGCCGGCCTTTTATCTATTCCGACGAAGTTCGCAGTCGAGTTTGTCGTGATCCCACCGGGCGATTGAGCAATCTCCGCCGGAATCTACTGAACTCCGAGGCAGTCGCATGATTCCAGCGAAGCTCGCGGAACTGGTCAGAAAGATCGAAGATTCGCAACTGATTTCGTACACGTTTGAGAATAAACAAGTACGATTTCAGTTATTTCATCCCGGCTCCGCGAAGCTCTATTCGTTCAGCGCGCCGAGCGACACGGTTCATGGGCGATCGGTCACGGCCGATCCGGTCCGGGCGACCTGTTCGATCCGGCTGATCGACCTCCAGAAACGTCTGGATATCAAGCACGAGCGATATTTTCCGCCAGGTGACTCGAAGCTTGTCCTGACTGACGCGCAAGAGCGAGTCACCCTGGCCTACGGACGGAGATGCGCCGAGCACCGCTGGTTGTTCAGCCTTCAGGGCAACTACCCGCTCTTGAGTTTCCTGATGCTCGACCTCGCCCAGGTTGATTGGGAAGTTGAGTAAACCCGAGTTCATGCGGATTTACTTGATCTTTGCCCCGGCGATGCAGTCTGGATCATCCGGAGTCAGCAGGACGACTTTTTCGCCCGATGTCGCCGCCAGAAGCATTCCATTCGAGGTTTCGCCCCGGAGCATGGCGGGGGCCAGGTTGTTGACGATCACGATGTTCTTGCCAACCAGTTGCTCGGGCGAGTAGTGCAGGCGGATTCCGGCGACGATCTGCTTGGTCTCGTCGCCGAGCGAGACCTGAAGGAGCATCAACTTGTCGGCGTTCGGGTGCGGCCGGGCTTCGACCACCTTGGCGACCCGGAGTTCCAGCTTGGCAAAATCTTCGTAGTTGATCGGGTCGGCCATCATGATCTCTGGGTTCGTTGACATGTCGAGTGGAGAAACCGATCTCGACTCTCTGAGGATTGACTAGCTTACCGCCCCTTCGACCCCGTTGCCAGGCGAGCCAGGTTCGTACCCAGGCCCTTGATCACGGCCCAGGCGATCACGAACGGGGTCGTCGGATGCTTCAGGATCGTGGGAGTGTTCCCCTCGAACAGGAAGTGGCCGGCGAACATGAACGCATAGCCGCCCGCGACCAGACCGACCGACCAGAGCGGGCGGAACGGCAACAAGATCACCGCCGCCGCGCACATCGGCCAGCCCACCCCCAGATGCAAGAAGCTGTTGATCGGATTGCGATGATCCGCCCGATACTTGGTCACGAAGCGTTCGAGCTTTGATGCGGGCGGAGCGTCAGCCGCGACTGTGGGGTTCGTCTCAATCATCGCGGAAGTCCCTTTCCTGGTTCAGGATCGATTGATACCTCGACGGGATGACGCCCGGTCATTGACCGCCACCGTTGACCCGATCCTTGGCTTTCAGATGGACCTTGGGATCGGTATAGACGTCGAGCCCCTTGTGAAAAATCTGGGCGTAGCGGCTCTCGAAATTATAATTGTGGTCGTTGTCCTGGTCGTGACACTTGGTGCAGAAACCGGTTGCGTCGGCCATTGCCTTGCTCATGTGCATTGGCTTGCGAAAGTCGATATTGTCGGGATCGGCGACATGCTTCGACGCCGGCCCGTGACAATTCTCGCACTGGTTGCCCTTGAGAAAGGGTGTCGCCTCGGCAGAAACCCAACCGGTTTTCAGGCCAAAGCCTGTCGTATGGCAACTGATGCATTCGGCGTCAAAGACCCGGTTCCGCTTTGGGTTTTCGAGCGCCTCGAATGCCCGGGCGTGTTTGGTGGTCGTCCATTTCTCATAGGTCTTGGGATGGCAGGCCTGGCATTCCTTGGCCCCGACGAATTTGGCGTCGGGAGCCTGGGCGTAGCTCATCCGGGTGAAATTCTCGACGATCTTCTCGCGCTTCATTCGTTCCTGGTAATCAACGTCGATCAACTGACGCATCGGTTCGGCCTGATGGAAGTGAAGCTCATCCAGCGGCTGACGGCGGTACTGGATCATCGGTGTCGACCCGGGAAAGAAGCCGATCAGGCTGACATACTTCCCCTTCTTGCCGACGTTCCGGACGAGCAAGGTCTTGTCGTCGTTGACCATCTCGGGTCGCTCGTCGGGTTCCTCGAATTCGGAGGTGCCGACGACGATGTCAAACCCCGGGAACTTCTCGGCCAGTCGCTTGGCCTCCTCATAGGGACCCTGGACCATCAAGACGCGGATTTTCGCCTGCTTCTTGAGTTCTTCGAGCAGGGCGGGAATCACCTCATCGGGCGGCTTGACCTTGAGATCCTTCGCGTCGGCGTCCTGCGCCTGGAGCTGGTCGAAGTCGGCGGGATCGATCACGGCGGTGATCCCGATCGTGATCGGACCGGCCTTGGTGATCTTGATCGAGCCCAATGTCGATTCGAGACCGGCCTGAGGGATGATATTGGCCGCCAGGAAGACCGGATACTTCGGTGGCTGGTTGTTGAGCAGCGTGGCGAGGGTTTCCATCACTCGCGGACGAAGATCTTCCGGACCAAGAGCCACGGCATCATATTTCATCGCGCTGAGGGCTTCGAGAATGATGTCGAACTTGATCTTGTCCTGGGTGACGCCACCCCGCGAAGTATCGCTCCGATAGTGGATCAGGTTCCCCAGGTCGATCTTCGCGACCGGCCACCCCTTCTCCTGAAGCATTTCGAGAAGATGATAGCGTCGACCCAGTCCACCAAGCTGACCATCAGTGCAGCCGCAAGGATCGGGATAGCCATACTGTTCACCGGAGACCATCAGGATTCCGGCCGGAGGGTTCGCCGACCATTCGGTGATGAACTTCGGTGTCGGGGCTTTCGCGCCGTCGGTGGCGGACGGCGTGGAACTTGACGCTGGAGTTGGGGTTGAGCTTAAGGAAGTCTGAGGTGGCTTCTCGCATCCCAAGAGATTTAAAACGGCCGCGACCAGGCCGATGGAGGTGATCGGCCGGAACGAGGATCGCGTCATCGTCATCCTTTCGAGAGGTAGGGCGGTGAGCGCGGGCGGGGCGTCCGTGCCCTGAGCCGGAGAAGAAAAGATTACCTGTCAGGTATCGAGAAACGACGATCACCAGCGACGAGGGCTGGATCGCCGAGGCCTGTGAATCGACCGGGAACTTACCGCGATCCCTTGATCAGGACCGCCACGGGAACGCGAATCTCGCTCGCCTTGGGATCGTCGGTTTTGAGCAAGATCTCACCTTCGACCAGCCCAGGGTCGCGTCCCGCGGCCAGGGTGACGGTCATCTTGTAGTGCGACCCCTTGATTTCGGGCTGGCTCGGCTGCTGGACGATGCTAACGTCCATTCCTTCGGGCTTGGACGCCACGGTGAGATTCAAAGCGGAGCGATTTCGTGCCCAGATGGTCAAGTCTTGCGACCCACCGTCGCTTGAAGTGGCGTTGAACATCTGAACTTTCTCAGGGATCACCGAGACCGGACCAACGATCTTTCCCTTGACCTTGATGGCCAGCGGGATCGACTTGCGGAGCGGGTGGTCGGTCTCGACCACGATTTCTTCGTTGAATTCGCCGAGGTTGGGCGACGGCTTCAGCGTGATATTGATCCAGTAGCCCGAATCGAACTTGTGTTGCTTGGCTTCCTCGGGCGTGAGCGCGACTTGCTGAACATCGATCAATTCGGGGTTGGAACAAACCATCTTGGTGATCTTCGTTTCCGGATGGTCGGGCGAGCTGACAATCAGCCGACGCAGCACCGGTTCGTCGTTGCCGACGTTCATGAAGCTCACCGAGGGGTCGGCCGGCAAAGTCACGAGGGCTTGCTTGACGGTCCCCTGAAACACCAGGTCGATAACCGGCTTATCCGGATCGTTGGTCGCGACCTTGATGAACTGACGATAGTTCCCCGTGAACTTCTTCGTATTGTAGTTCACCTTGACCTGTTTTGATTCGCCGGGATTGATCATGACCAGCTTGCCCGTCTTCAAATCGCTGCCCTCGAACAGGTCGGAAGTGGTGCACGAACAGGACGTCGAATCGCCACGGATTTCGAGAACTCCCTCGCCGTCGTTCTTGATGGTCCACTCGTGCGATCCCTTGGTCTCCTGGCTCACGTCATTGAGCTTGAACACGTTGTCTTCATTAAGGACGAGCTTGGGCAGAGGACCGGACCGACGGACCGGGGCCGGAAATTCCGGTCCAATCGGTCCGGATTCCGATGAGATAAACGTCCCCGCGACGGTGATGGCCGCGGTAAGAGCAACCGCCAGTACAGTCAGGATAATCCACGGTTTCATGATCGCGCGACTCCACAGGATCGATCGAACCGGTTTCGACAACGTCAGCCCGAAAAAACGATAAGAAAATGGGGCACGATGACACCGATCGATCTGATTCTAAATCTTAATCCTCCTGCCGTATCAAGGTCAAGCGAGCCCAGCGTCACACGCGACTCTTTGCCGATCGACTGCGCGGAGACGGTTCAAGAAGGCCGCGACTGGTCCCTGGTCAGTGGACGCTTGTCTGGTTGCCACGATTCATGGTAGGTTAATTCATGGCAAATGAGTTCGCGGCGAGTCGGCGGCGTTCGGCCCCTTTCTCAGGACTTCGACAGGGTCGGTGTGATGGCGAAACGGTTGTATGTGGGGAATCTCTCCTTCAGCGTCACCTCGGAAAACCTCAAGGAACTGTTTTCAGAGTTTGGCAGTGTGAAGGCCGCGCAGGTTCTTGTGGATCGCGAGACGGGGCGTAGTCGCGGCTTCGGATTCGTCGAGATGGTCAATGACGACGAGGCTGAAACCGCCATCGCCCGGCTTGATGGAACCGAGCACCAAAACCGGCGTTTAAACGTGAACGAAGCCCAGCCTCGCATTCCTGGCGGAGGCGGCCAAAACTTTGGTGGGGGCGGTCCTCGGGGAGGTTACTGAGATGAAGCCGGAACCAGCGGCGACGGATGACCTGAAGACGCGAATCGCCAGCGTGATTGATCGTGAAGTCCGCCCGAATCTCATGGCGGACGGTGGCGATGTCGAGTTCGTCGGTGTCGATGCCGACCGGATCGTGCAGATTCGCCTGCTCGGTTCCTGCCAGGGTTGCGCGTCGTCAATCTACTCGACGACGATGGGAATTGAAGCAATCGTCAAGGCCGCGATCCCCGAAGTTCGGTTTCTCGAGGCGGTGCTCTGACCCGATCGGATCGGATTGATGAGACCCGCATGAAAATTGAGAACAAACCGGGTAACATTCCGGGCCTCGAAACCACGGTGCCCTGGGTCTGGCCGCGTGCCGCGTATGTTCACATTCCGTTCTGCGCTCACAAATGCGGCTATTGCGACTTCGCCTCGCTCGCCGGTTCTGACCATCTGGCCGATCGCTATCTCGACGCTCTGGAACGCGAGATGGAGGCTCTCGGCCAGCCTCAGGAAGTCGACACAATTTTCATCGGTGGCGGAACCCCGACCCGGCTTGATCCCGGGCAGCTCAGGCGGTTACTCCAGGCTGTTCGCCACTGGTTCCCGTTGACCGTCGGCGGCGAATGGACGGTCGAGGCGAACCCGGGAACTCTGGATGAGGCCAAGGCCGATGTCCTGGTTGAGGGGGGGGTTAACCGGGTCAGTCTGGGAGCCCAGTCCTTTCAACCCGACTTGCTCAAAGCTCTGGAACGGAATCATTCGCCCGAGGAAGTCCCGCGAGCCCTGGAACTCATCCGGCCGCGCTTTCCCTACTGGTCGTTCGACCTGATCTTCGGCGTCCCTGGCTCGACCCCGTCACTCTGGCACGACGATCTCGAAATCGCGCTGGCGCTCGGTCCGTCGCATCTATCATGCTATGGCCTGGTTTACGAAAAAGGCACGGCACTCTGGAAGCAAGAACGGGCCGGACTGGTGCAGCCGGTGGACGAGGAGTCGGAACGGACGATGTATGAACACACCATCGACCGCTTGACTGCCGAGGGATTGGCGATGTACGAGATCTCGAACTTCGCCCGGGCTGGTCACGAATCCCGCCACAACCTGGTCTACTGGGCAAACGACGCCTACTTTGGTGTTGGTCTGGGAGCCGCTCGTTATCTTCGAGGGGTCCGGTCGAGCAACACCCGCGACTTGCCGTTCTACCTCAAGAAAATTGCCGAAACCGGCGACGCCACCGGCCCGACTGAAACCCTCGATCCGGCAGCCCGGGCACGCGAAACCGCCGTGCTGATGCTGCGAAGGACGAAGATCGGCCTCGATCGAAACGACTTCAAGTTACGAACCGGCTTCGCCTTTGATGAGATCGCCGGCGAAGCCCTTCCCCGGCACCGTGAGGGGGGATTGCTCGAAGATAACGGTACCCGGGTCCGCTTCACCCGGGCCGGGCTTTTCCTGGCGGATACCGTCCTCAGCGACCTGGTTTGATCGGATCAGCCCTTACGCAACTGATCAGCCCGGGCGGCGAGGCGGAGCGCGGCGGTCTGGAACAGACCCCGGGAATTCGCGCTGGCGGACCGGTAAGCGTCCGAGAATCCGTCGGCCTTGGTCCAAGAGAGAACGTCGTTGATCTGGGTAGCCATCATCCCGAGCATCTCATCAATGGTCGGAGCCGCCGGTTCGGGGGGCGGAGCCAGGGCGACGGATTTCGCCATGGCGTCATCCCAAGGAGCGTCGGGCAGACCGGAGGCGAGGTCGGAACGCTCGACCGCCGGCATCGGTGTCGTCGTGTCGTCCCAGGGTGCGGCGTCGGATTCGCGACCACCGCGATCGCGAGGGTCGTCCTGCTGGGCGATCGCCTTTCCGCGAGGCAGATGCTCGTTCGGATCTTTCGGGAGTCCGGCCGAAGGATAGGTCTTGCCATCCGCGCCGATTCGGATGGCCGAAGCCGGAAGCTGGCCGCCGTCGACCAGGTTTTTACGGACCTTGGCGATCAACTCGCGGCTCGCGCCGAGTTCTTCGGAGAGTCGTCGGTCGGACCAGTCGTGATGGAGCCGGAGTTTGACCTCCACGGCTCGTCGACGTTCGCTCCGAGTCAGCGGAAGCCCGTGAAACAGGTTCACTCCGGCGACGAAATCGAGGGCGTCACTGAACGTTCCCTGGCGGATCTCGGCGGGAATCTGGTTCTTGCCCGACTTCACGGCGGCGGCGTGACGGTGAAAGCCGTCGGCCAGGAGCCAGCGACCGTCGACCTCGAAAATCGTCACGGGTGGGAGACGATTCCAGGCTTCGACATAACGCTCGACCGTGAATTCGTCGAGCTTGTCCCGCAGGTTCAAATTCGGGTCGAGGACGAGCTCGTCGACCGGTAGTTCACGAATTTCCATGACCGACTCCGAACGACAGAAAAACCTCAACTCGACACCGAATTGCAGGATTCATCGGATTCGGAGCCGCTCCGCTCTAGCCAGTCCAGACAACTTCAGTTATTCCAGGGACGGGCTTGCGGCTTTTAGCGATGGAAACGATCAGGAAACCGGCACCGTAGTCATGCATATCCTCATCACCGGCGCGAGTGGTCAGCTTGGCGCATACCTTATTGATCGCTTGCGCGATACAGACCATGAAATCACCGCCTGGAGCGGCTCTGTCGACGGCGAACGGCTCGGCGTTCCACTTCATCGGATCGACCTGACCGAATTCGCCCGGCTCGACAGGTCGCTTGAAGCGGTCCAGCCGGACGCGATCATCCACGCCGCCGCGATCAGCGCCGCCGAAGCCGTTCGTCTCGAACCGGTTCGAGCCCGATCGATCAACATCGAGGCGACAAGACGCCTGGCCGACTGGGCCGACCGCCGGAACCGTCGGATCGTCTTGACCTCGACCGACCTCGTCTTTGACGGTTCACGCTCCTGGAATCGCGAATCCGATCAAGCGAATCCGATTCTGGCCTACGGAAGCACAAAACTCGAAGCCGAGGCAGCCATCCTGGCCATTCCGACGGGTGTCGTGGCTCGCGTCTGCCTTTTGTTCGGTCCCTCGAAATGTGGTCGTCCCTACTTCTTCACCCGGGCGATTGACGCCATCGCGCGAGGCGAACCGCAGTCGTTCTTCGAGGACGAACACCGAACGCCGCTCGACCTGACGACGGCCGCGACGGTCCTGACTCGACTGGCCGAATCCCCGTTGGCTGGTCTCTATCACCTGGCCGGACCTGAGCGAGTCAGCCGTTTTGAACTCATGAATCGAGCGGTGCGGAGTCTGGGACTCGACGCGACTCTGGTCCGGCCGGGCCGACGCTCGGACACCGCACTCGCCGAACCGCGACCGGCCGATGTCTCGCTCGATAGTTCGCGGTTGCGCCGAGCGATTTCCGACCTGCATTTTCCATCAATCGAGGAATCCCTGACGCGTGACTCGGGATAGGTTGGTGAAAATTCATGGATTAGACGGAACTGGCTCCATGCTTTCGAAGTCGGGTTTGTCGGCTACATTGATCCGCTGACCGTAGTTTTTGCCGAGGGGAGAGGCTTCCTCGATAATTTTGTTCATCTGTGCCGCCCCAAGCATAATCAGGCTGGAAATCCAGAACCAGAACAGCAGGATCATCACGCCGCCGAGAGTTCCATAAGTCCGATCATAATTCGCAAAGTTCTGGACGTAGATCCGGAAGCCATAGGTCATTCCCAGGAACAACAGACTTCCGGCGATGCTTCCTGGGGTAATCCATTCCCAGCGTTGTTCGGCATCGGGCGCGACAAAGAACGTCAGCGCGAAGCTGATCAGTACCATGATCAAGACGGTCGCGTAGAGGAGACTCGTTGCCAGGATCGCCGCTGAATCTCCCAACCTTAGCCAGCCGAGAATCCAGGTCCAGCCGACGATCGACAGCAGCGAACCGACCAGAATCGCAGCCTGGATCAGCGTCATGAAGATTGCGATCAGTCGGAGTTTGATAAATCCTCGACGCTCTTTCACGCCAAAGATCCGGTTTATCGCGTCAATTACCGCAATGAATAGACTTGAGGACAGCCAGATCGTGATCGCCAGACCCAGTGAGATCAGCCCAACTGGAGGTTGGGATTGGAGGCGGCTGATTTGCTGTTCGATCTCGGCCGACGCTTCGGTCGGCAGGGTTCGTTCCAGAGTCGCTCGGAATTGTTCGACAGTCTGGTGACCAATCCCATTCCCTTGTGCCGACTGATTCGTGAGATCCGGAAGAAGCTGGACCGCGAACGTCAGAACGAGGCCGAGAAATGGAACCAGAGCCAGCATCGCGTAGAACGAGACTGCGGCGGCGCGAGTCTGAACCTCGTGAGCATCCATCGCCCGCCAGGTCCGGACCAGGAGTTCGGTCACGCTCAACCCGCCGAGACTCATCGCTGCTCGAAGTCGTGTTGGCAAATTCACGGTCGAAACTCCTCAGCGATTCCGGTCTTGAACAAGAAAATTTGGTGATAGCCGCCATCTCGATAGCATCCCGCATGCCAGCGGCATGGCGTTCGCATTGTGATTTTCTTGAGGAATCAAGTGAGCGAACTTTCCGCGAACGCGTCCTGCCCGGAGGATTTCAACGTCATGAACCCAATCTCTTTCGTGATCGATAAAGTCGAAGAGTTGCTGGGCCACAGCCCGCATCCGGCGATCGTGTCGGTACCGCTCGGCGCCTGGACCGTCACCAACATCTGCGACGGCCTGGCTCTGACCACCGACGAACCGGCGTATGACGATGCCGCCCGGATCAGCCTGGCCATCGGACTGGTGGGAGCCGCCGGCGCGGCGATTACCGGAATTCGCGACTATAGCTTTATCGACAAGGATCAACCCAGTCACGAGGTTGCGACCACTCACGGACTTGGCAATGCCCTGGCAACCAGTCTGATGGCGGCGAGTCTGATCATGCGATTGAAAGATCATTCGCAGGGCCGATCAGCGTGTCTCGGCTCGCGATTGCTGGCACTGGGCGGGGGCGGGATCAGCGTTTACTGCGCATGGCTGGGCGGCAAACTTGTTCAGGAAATGGGCGAAGCGGTGAAGCCCGTCATGGAACAACGAAAGATCGAGCAAGTTGATCCGGACGCGACCCATTCAGATCAGGCTCTCATGCCCGAACGAATGTCGGCGCTGAATCATTGAGGAGCAACCTGGAGCCGACTATTGATCCAACCGGCAAGGTCGACCACGACTTTCACGCGACCAACCTCGTTGAGTGGTTCGTGACGCATTTCCGGATAGACCTTCAATTCCTTGTCGGTCGAACCGAGTTTTTCAAAGAAGAGGCGACTGAACTCGGGGTCAATAATCGGGTCGGAACCGCCGAGAATCATCAGGGTCGGGCACACAATCTCGGCCGCTCGCGCCATGACAAGCGGTCCGGCGCCCGTCATCCCAAAGAAGAGTGGCGGGCTGATCCGGTTGTGACGGAGCGGGTCATCGGCGATCTCCGCGATGATTTCCGGATCATGGGTGAGTTGTTCGTTCGATAATCCGGTCGTCAGTGTAATCCCCGGCGCGACGCGGAGCAGCACCTCGCCGACAAGACGTTTCCAGATGGGGACATGAGCCAGTAGCCGGAGCGACGGATTCGAAATGATCAGACCTCTCAGACCGAGGTCGCGATCGAGAACCGTTCGGAGCGAGACCAGGCCTCCATTGGAATGGCCGAGCAAGAATCGCGGTAAACTCGGTCGCTCTCGGCCGATCCAAGCTGCGGCGGCGGTGAGATCGGCGGAGAGGTCGGAGTACGACCGTACCACCCCACGCTTACCGGAACTCCGACCACTCCCTCGAAAGTCCATGCCCAGAACGTCGATGGAAAGTCGCTGAACGAGATCAGTGGCCAATCGATTATAGCTTCCGCCATGCTCGCCGAGACCATGCGCGATGATCAGCACGGCGCGGGGAACCTCGGTCGTCCAGAACCGACCTTGCAGGGGTGTCCCATCGAGCGACGGAAACGCGACGTCAATGAACCGAGCGGATGCTCCGTGATCCGGAGGATGATCCGTGGAATTCATCAGGTGGGTCGACTCCAGGTCCACGTCCAGTGTCGGTCGGACGTCAAGTTGACTCCCTCCGCAGGCAGTCCCAGAGCCGCTACCATGGTGCGAACCTCGTCGAGCCTGAGCGAGGCATGAAGCGAGTCACGAAACAAGTTACGAGCCGGAATCGGCTCATTGGCCGCGTGGAGTTGGACCAACTTGTCGAGCTCCTCCACGTCGGCGGGACGCGCGAGGTCGCGGACGAGCAAGGTCCCACCGGGTGCGAGCAGTCGAACCATCTCGGCCAGCGCGGGGGCGGGATCGGGAATATGGTGGATGATGGTGTTCGAGACAACCGCCTCGAACCGGCCGTCCGGGAACGGCAGGTTCTTGGCGTCGCCCCGTGCAAATCGAATCCGATCGGAAAGCTCGGCGTCAGCGACATTTCGACGAGCGAGGTCGAGCATTGGCCCGGCAAGGTCGACCCCCAGAACCCGGAAATGCCGATCAGCTCGACAGAGGGCGATCGGCACCCGGGCCGGTCCGGTCCCGACATCGAGCAGTTCGCCGCCGCGACCCGGACCGTGAACCGCCAGGAAATCATCGACAAACCGCAGGTTGACGGCCGAGTGATCCATCGCGTCGTATTCGCGCGCTTCTTCGGGTCGATCCATCACCTCAGATTCGAGCACGCGGGGCAACACGTCGCATATCCTCCCGGTCGAGAGCAAACCTAAGCCGCGGTCTGATAAAAGTAGGATTGAAGGCAGGATCAGGAGGCAAATCGCCTCAAGGGTTCAAGCCTTGATTGTCGCGATCGCCTTCTGGGTCACTTCAAGACACTTCTTGATGTCGGCAATGGGATCTTTCTCATTTTCTTCGTATTCGAGCGCCACGCAGTACGAATACTCGAGCTTGGCCAGTTTCTGGAGCAGGCTGGCAAGATCCAGATCCCCTTCTCCCAGGATCGTGAAGGTCTTCGCGTCCTTGACGTCCTTGAGATGGACGCCATAGATCCGTTTGCCGAAAACCTCGACGGCTCGGACGGGGTCCTGATGCGACCGGAGCAGGTGCCCGGTATCGAGGCAGATGCCGATCTTGTCGCTGTGAGAGTGAATGGCGGCGGCGATCTGGTCAATCGTCTCCCAGCGGCTTCCCGGCCCGTGCGGATGAATTCCGATTGCGATTCCGTACTCGGCCGTCAGCTTGTCGAGGCTGTCGAAGGCATCCGGAGTCGGGTCGGCGGAAAGGTACTGAACCCCGAGCGCCTTGCCGTACTCAAACAGCTTGCGATTTTTCTCGTCGTCCTTCGTGAAGCCGGAGACCCCGAAGCCAATAATCTCGACACCAAAGCTGGAAGCCAAACTCTTGGAGGCGGCGGCCTTGGCGGGATCGGGATTGGTGTGGGCGCTGTAGGATTCCCAGTAATGGAGGCCCAATTCCTTCGTCTTCGCCAGTGCCTCCTCGACCTTGAAGTGTCGAAGCGAATAGCTCTGAAGTCCCATTTTGAAGGGACCGTAAGGACCGAACCTGCCGGCCGATTCCGCCCGACTCGTCCGTCCAGCGAGAGCGAGCCCGCTCGCCAGGGCGAGCCCAGTTGCCAGGAAGTCGCGTCGGGAAAGGTTCCGCGAATCAGATTGCGTCATGGCGTAAGCTCCAGGTCGGGACGCGGTCGAGGTCGACGAGTCAGGGAGAGTTAACGTCAACCGGCTTGAAGGTATCCGAATCGAACCCGCCGTTCCAGTCCCTCGAACCGGGAAAAAACCAGCGAGTGCCGTCACCGATCGCGATTCAGCACGTAAGATGTTATAGGTTTTCTCGGTGCCGACTTGAGTCAACCTCGACCCAGCGTTTACTATCTCGTTTTCTCGGTGCGCGATCCTTCCCGAGCACCGATCCCATCGACCTCTCCATCCGGGAGGATCTCCGCAATGGCGAAGCCTGCGAAAGTTCTGGGAATTTTGAAGCCAATCGGCGGAGGGGATCCGGTCCCCTTGACCAAGGAAACACTCCTCATCGGTCGTCGGCCGTCTTGCGATATCTGTCTCGACTTCGAACGAATTTCGGGCAAACACTGCGAAATCCGCTTTTTTAATGGCCTCTGGCATATCCGTGACATCGGCAGTACGAACGGAACCACCGTTCACGGGCTCAAGCATGCGACCGAACAGAGCGTCCTGCCCGATGTCGAAATCGGGATCGGCGGTCACCTTTATACCATCGATTACGAACCGGCCGGCCCGTCGAGCGTCGTCGAAGGATCGCAACTGCTCGATGATGATCTTATTGAGACCCGGACCCGAAAATCCTTGATGGAACTGGCCGGGCTCGAAGTTGACGGGCCGAAAAAGTCGTACAGGCCGTCCCGGCCGCCCGAGCAGATCGAACGTCCGTCGGCGTTCGAGACAGACTTCGACGACGCGATTCCCAAGGATTTGCCACCGTCGAAGCCGCTCCCGCTCATCGAGGCCTCCGATGACG